>DATISB010000010.1:0-4560 GCA_035469145.1 Pseudolabrys sp. | reverse complement strand
GGGCGCATGGCGTCCGACCGGCTGATCACGTCGGCGAGGCTCAGCGTGCCGTCGCGGCTGCGCTTGAGCCGTTGCAATTCGCCCGCCAGCGCCTTGGTCGCGAGCGCATTGCGTAGCGATACCTGCAGCCGTTCCGGGCTCGCCGGCTTAACCACGAAGTCGGTAGCGCCCGCGCGCGTTACCGACACCACATTGTCGACGCCGCCATGGGTGGTCTGCAAGATGACAGGAATGTCGAGGCCAACTTCGCGCATGCGCGCCAGCACGCCGAGGCCATCGAGATCGGGCATCACCAGGTCGAGCACCACGCAGTCGATGCGCTGCGCCCCGTTGAGCAAAGCGAGAGCCACGTCACCGCCCTCAGCGACCAGGGCCTGATAGCCAAAGCGCTGCACCATGGCTTCGAGCAGCCGGCGCTGGACCGGATCGTCGTCGACGATGAGCACGGTTGCGGACATGACGACCTCGCGACGCTCGGCGGCTGTGCCGATTTGGTACAATGTCGCCGGTCTGGCTTAATGGGCTGTTAAATGCGCCGTCGGTGGGCGATATGTTGAAAACTAGCCTCCCGCCATCTCATCGCCACGAGCGGCGGCCTAGATGGAGCCCTGACCGGCTGAATTTCCTTGTTTCCACACAAAAAGACCACCCGCGCCATGGCCAAAAGCTCGCCCCGGAAAAAGCAGACTAAGTCGTCCAAGCTCGGCGCGCTGCCGGAGTGGGACCTCGACGACCTCTATCCCGGTCTCGACAGCCTCGAGCTCAAGTGGGATCTGGAGAACGCCGAAACCCGTTGTGTAGCGTTCGAGACCGACTTCAAGGGCAAGCTCGCGGCGCTTGCCGTCGGGACCGACGCCGGGAAGACGCTCGCAGCGGCGGTCAAGCGTTTCGAGGCGCTCGACGACACGCTCGGCCGGGTGATGTCCTATGCCTCGCTGCTCTATGCCGGCAATACTACCGATCCGATTCACGCCAAGTTCTACGGCGACATGCAGGAACGGATCACCGCCGCTTCGCTGCACCTGCTGTTCTTTACGCTTGAGCTCAACCGCATTGACGATGCCGCGCTTGACACGGCCATGGCGGATCCGGCGCTCGGCCATTACCGGCCGTGGATCGAGGACGTGCGCAAGGAGAAGCCTTATCAGCTCGAGGACCGGGTCGAAGAGCTGTTTCACGAGAAGTCGGTCACCGGCTTTTCCGCCTGGAACCGCAATTACGACGAGACCATTGCATCCTTGCGCTTCAAGATCGGCGGCAAGCCGCTCTCGATCGAGCTGGCGCTCAACATGCTGCGGGACGCCGACGGCGCGAAGCGCAAGGCGGCGGCGCGGGCGCTGGCGAAGACCTTCAAGGAAAACTTGCGGCCGTTCGCGCTGATCACCAACACGCTCGCCAAGGATAAGGAGATTTCCGACCGCTGGCGCGGCTTCAAGGACGTCGCCGACGCGCGCCATTTGTCCAACCACGTCGAGCCCGAGGTGGTGGAGGCGCTGGTCTCCGCCGTGCGCGCCGCCTATCCGAAGCTGTCGCACCGCTACTACGCGCTGAAAGCGAAGTGGTTTGGCAAGAAGACGCTGCCGCATTGGGACCGCAACGCGCCGCTGCCGAAGGTCGCCCAGCGCACGATTCCCTGGAACGACGCGCGCGCGACCGTGCTCACCGCCTATAGCGCGTTCTCGCCGGAAATGGCGGGGGTCGCCGATCGTTTCTTTGAGAAGCATTGGATCGACGCAGCCGTGCGGGACGGCAAGCAGCCGGGCGCCTTCGCGCATCCGACCGTGCCGTCGGCGCATCCCTATGTGCTGCTCAACTACCAGGGCAAGCCGCGCGACGTGATGACGCTGGCGCACGAACTCGGCCACGGCGTGCACCAGGTGCTGGCCGCGCCCAATGGTCCGCTGATGGCGCCGACGCCGCTCACGCTCGCCGAGACGGCATCGGTGTTCGGCGAGATGCTCACCTTCAAGAAGCTGCTCGCCGCGACCACCGACAAGAAGCAGCGCAAGGCGATGCTCGCCGCCAAGGTCGAGGACATGATCAACACGGTGGTGCGGCAGATCGCGTTCTATTCCTTCGAGCGCAAGGTGCATCTGGAACGCCGCAACGGCGAACTCACCGCCGACAAGATTTGCGAATTGTGGATGTCGGTGCAGAGCGAAAGCCTCGGCCCCGCGATTGAATTGAAGGAAGGCTACGAGACATTCTGGAGTTACATCCCGCACTTCATCCACGCGCCGTTCTATGTCTACGCCTATGCGTTTGGCGATTGCCTGGCGAATTCGCTCTATGCGGTCTACGAGCAGTCGGCGTCCGGTTTCGCCGAACGCTATCTGGCGATGCTCGCGGCCGGCGGCACCAAGCACCACACCGAACTTCTCGCCCCCTTCGGCCTCGATGCCCGCGATCCCAAGTTCTGGGATGGGGGGGTGGGGGTGGTGGCGAATCTTATCAGCGAGCTCGAAGCATTGGACACGGCGGCCTGATCATGGCGGCGCCCACCGACCGCGAAAAAAACCGCTTCTCCGCCCGCGCCAAGCGCTATGCCAATGTCGGCAGCAAGGTGGGCGGCGTCGCCGCGCGCATGGCGGGTGCGCGCTTGCTCGGCATGCCGCAGGATCGCGCCGCCAATGCCATCGGGCTGGCCGCCGCGCTCGGCGGCTTGAAAGGCCCGATCATGAAGGTGGCGCAGCTGCTCGCCACCATTCCCGACGCGCTGCCGCCGGAATACGCCGCCGAATTGACCAAGCTGCAGAGCCAGGCGCCGCCCATGGGCTGGGCCTTCGTCAAGCGCCGTATGAACGCGGAATTGGGCGCGGGCTGGGAAAACAAATTCAAAAATTTTGAGCATCATCCGGCGGCGGCCGCTTCGCTCGGCCAGGTGCATCGCGCCCGCGCGCTGGGCGGCGCGGAGCTGGCCTGCAAGCTGCAATATCCCGACATGCAGTCGGCTGTCGAAGCCGACGTGCGGCAATTGAAATGGCTGTTCGCGATCCGCAAGCGCTTCGATCCGGCGCTCGACACCACCGAGATTGTCAAGGAAATCGCCGCGCGTCTGCGCGAGGAGCTCGACTATATCCGCGAGGCCAAGCACGTCGCGCTCTATCGCATCATGCTGAAAGGCAAAAACGCTATCCGCGTGCCGGAAGTCTGGCCGGAACTCTCCACCGGCCGCCTGCTCACGATGGATTGGATGACGGGCCGCAAGCTGCTCGAGCACAAGAACGATCCGCTCGACGTGCGCAACCGGCTCGCTAGTGCCATGTTCACCGCCTGGTGGTTTCCGTTCAGCCGCTTCGGCGTCATCCACGGCGACCCGCATCTCGGCAATTACACGGTATTCGATGACGCCAAGGGCAAGCCGGCCGGCATCAACCTGCTGGATTACGGCTGCATCCGTATCTTCCCGCCCAGCTTTGTCAACGGCGTGGTCGATCTCTATCGCGGCTTTCTGCATGGCGACCACGATCTGGTGGTGCATGCCTACGAGGTCTGGGGCTTCAAGCGGCTCAACCGCGAGCTGATCGAGGCGCTCAATATCTGGGCCCACTTCATCTACGGCCCTTTGCTGGACGACCGCGTGCGCACCATCGCGGATGGGGTGAAGCCGTCGCAATACGGCCGCAAGGAAGCGTTCCAGGTCCACCAGGCGTTAAAAAAGCGCGGGCCGGTGACCGTACCGCGCGAATTCGTGTTTATGGACCGCGCGGCCATCGGGCTGGGCGCAGTGTTCCTGCATTTGGCGGCGGAATTGAATTTCTATCGATTGTTCAATGAGGCGATCGAAAAATTCTCGGTCGAGCAGGTGGCGGCACGGCAAACCGCAGCGCTGGCGGAGATCGGGCTCAAGCCATCCGCCGCCTGATGACGCCGGCCGCGGAGTTGATCCGTATCAAAATCATGCCGTCACGGGATGATAGGGGAGTGCTCTGTTTTGGCACGAACTCTTCAACCGTTCCCGAGGACCGCAACCGTTGCTCTAGGCACCCATTTCCGCTACCTGACTGCCTCCCACCACTGCGATCCCTGGAGACATCTCACCATGGCCGACCACGGCACTATCGAATATACCACCGCGACCGGGAACGACTATCCGGCGCATGAGAGCGGCTATGAGCGCTTCGTGCATTTCACCGTCGTCGGTATCCTCTATGTGATCACGGTCCTGTTCGGCCTGGCGACTGGCGGTGTGATGGGCCATTGGTTCCTGGCGGCGGCGGTCTTCATCATCGGCTTGGTGGGCGCGGTGCCGAGCGTATTCAGCGGCAAGAAGACGTCGAGCATCGTGGCCTTCGTGATCTGCTTCCTGATCTTCGCGTTCGCCGGACTTTCGCCACACTGACATAAACCGGGCGTAACGTGGAGGCGTGAATGCGGATTGCCATAGCACATGAGTCCGAGGCTAACGAGCCTCGCGTTGCCGCCACCCCGGAAACAATCAAGAAGCTCAAAGCGCTGGGCGCCGAGGTTGCGGTTGCGCGCGGGGCCGGGCTGGGCTCGGGCATATTGGATGCCGACTTTGAGGCGGCCGGCGCGACGATCGGCGACAACGTCACCAAG
>DATISB010000009.1:0-94425 GCA_035469145.1 Pseudolabrys sp. | reverse complement strand
CGCGCGATGTCTTCCAGCACCGGCCCGTGCGCCTGCGCATTGGTGCGGACATTGGTCAAGCCCAGCGTGGCGTAACGCTCGACCTGGATGTCGCGCGCGCGGCGGCCCTAGCTATTAATATCCTTCGAAAAACTAGCGGCTATGCGGTTTTTTCCCGCTTCTTCGCGATCACATCCCAGATCAGTGCCGCGGCGTCCGGTCCGCCGAGATTCTTCACCGCGCGGATTCCGGTCGGTGAGGTGACGTTGATTTCGGTTAGCCAGTCGCCGATCACGTCGATGCCTGCGAACAGCAGTCCGCGCTCGCGCAAGGCCGGCCCGAGCCGCTTGCAGATCTCGCGCTCGCGGGCGGTGAGATCGGTCGCCGCCGGCACGCCGCCGCGCACCATGTTGGAGCGCAGATCGTCGGCGGCCGGAATACGGTTGACCGCACCGGCAAACTCGCCGTCGACCAGCAGAATGCGCTTGTCGCCCTGCTTCACGGCGGGGAGAAATTTTTGCACCACCCATTGCTCGCGGAAGGTGACCGAAAACATGTCGTAGAGCGAACCGAAATTGAGATCGTCACGCGTGATACAAAAAACCGCGCCGCCGCCGTGGCCATAGAGCGGTTTCATCACGATGTCGGCGTGCTCGGCGCGGAACGCCTTGATCTCGGCGAGGTCGCGGGTGACCAGGGTCGGCGGCATCAGGTCGGGAAATTCGGTGACCATCATCTTTTCCGGCGCGTTGCGCACATGCGCCGGATCATTGACCACCAGCGTCTTGGGATGGATGCGCTCGAGCAGATGGGTGGTGGTCACATAAGCGAGGTCGAAGGGTGGGTCCTGGCGCAGCAGCACCACGTCGAATTGCGTCAACTCCACGCGCCGCGGCTCATCAAGCGTGAAATGGTCGCCGGCCTGATCGCGCACGCTTAAAGACTCGACAGTGGCGAACAGGCGGCCGTTGAGCAAAGCCAGCCGGTCGGGGGTGTAATAGGAAAGCTGGTGACCCCGCTTTTGCGCTTCCAGCAGCAGGGCGAAGGTTGAATCGCCCTTGATATTGATCCGCTGGATCGGATCCATCTGAACCGCGATTTTCAGGCTCATGTCGGGGCTCTTGGGAACTTTTCAGGCAACGAGAAGCTTAAGGAAAACAAACCGTTAACATATTACCGCCGGTATAGCCGTCTGGGAGACCCGTATTTCAAGGGTAGGGGGCCGCTTTTGACTTTGCCGAAGCTTTCGATTGCCGCCAAGCTCTATGCGATCTTCGCCCTGATGGCCACCACGACCATCGCGCTGTCGGTGGTCGCGGTGACGGCGGCGCGCCATCACGCGGCGCCCCGACGAATTCGAATCCGCCAATGCCGGCACCTTGAACGTCGAGCGGGTGAACGGGCTGATTTATGCCGTGGTGATGGATTCGCGCGGCGTCTACATGTCCACCGATATGAAAACGTCGAAAATCTACGCCGACGGCATTCCCAAATTCAACAAACAGATCGCCAAGGTGGTCGTGGACTGGAAGAAATCCGTGCGTGGCGACGACGCCGAACTGTTTGTTCAGTTCTCCCAGCGCATCGCGCAGTTCATCGATTTCCGCCGTGAACTGGCGCGCCTGGGCACCGAAGTCAGCCCCGCCGCCGGCCGCGAGTGGGGCGACAACGAGCCAACCGTTTGGTGCGCAAGGCGCTCAACAAAGATCTGGAGATGCTCACCGAGATTTATTCCAAGCGCGCCACGCGCGTCTACTCGGAAATCAATACCGGCATCGACAAGACCGCCATGTGGCTGAACCTGCTCGCGTGCTTCGCGGTGCTGCTGGCGACCGCCGGCGCATGGGTGATTTCGCGCAACGTGGCCAAGCCGATCGCCGACATCACACGCGTCACCGAGGCGGTCGCCGCCGGCGATTCTTCGATTTCTGTCCCGTTCAGCGAGCGCAGCGACGAGATCGGCGCGCTGGCGCGCTCGATCGGCGTGTTCCAGCGCGCCATGCGCAGCAACGAGGAACTCAATCGCACCGTCCGCGGCGACGCCGAAATGCGCACGCAGCGTCAGGAGCAGATATCGAACGAGATCGCACGCTTCTCGGGGCGGCTTCGGCGTGCCATCACGCCGTGCCATCGCCGCCATCCAAATCTTTTGTAGTATCGGCGAGCGTAAGCGCGCGCTGATAGATCTCGCGGCGCGGCCGGCCGGTGGCGAGCGCCACTTCGCCGACTGCGTCCTTGACCGAGACGCGCGCCAACGCGCGGCGTAGCAGGTCGTCCACATCGTCGGCCGTCTCGGCATCGTCCGCGGGCGGCGCCACCACGATGACGATCTCGCCGCGTGTCTCCGCTCCGGCCTCGTAATGACGCGCCAGGCTTGCAAGATCGTCGCGGCGGATTTCTTCGTGCAGCTTGGTCAGTTCGCGGCAGATCGCGGCCGCGCGCGGACCTAAGCCCGCTGCTAGATCGGCGAGCGCTGCGGGCAAGCGCGGCCCGCTTTCGAACAACACCAAAGTGGCGGGAATGCCGGCCAGTGCGGTGATGCGCTTTTGCCGCGCCACTTGTTTGGGCGGCAGAAAACCCTCGAAGAAGAAACGGTCGGTCGGCAAGCCGGCGACGCCGAGCGCGGTCAAAACCGCGGAAGCGCCCGGCACCGCGACCACCTCGTGACCGGCTTGGCTGGCCGCGCGCACCAGCTTGTAACCGGGATCGGAAATGAGCGGCGTGCCTGCGTCGGAGACCAGCGCGAGTGCTTGCCCTTCGCCCAAGCGGGCGAGCAACTTCGGCCGCGCTTCGGCCGCGTTGTGCTCATGATAGGGCGTGAGCGGCGTGGCAATTCCATAGTGTTCTGTAAGTTTGCGGGTGACGCGGCTGTCCTCGCAGGCGATCACGTCGGCGGCGGCGAGCGTCTCGAGCGCGCGCAGGCTGATGTCGCGCAGGTTTCCGATCGGCGTCGCGACCAAATAAAGGCCTGCCGCGGCCGGCGGGGCTTCGACCTCATTGCCCGCGACCGTGTAGCGGCGCGGCCGGTCGGCGCCCGCGGTTTTACTGTTCCTTGCCATGCTGACTACTTTAGACGGCGGCCGGTGGCGCGTCATCGTGGCAAATCCCTTTCTTTTTCACCGCCTTAACTTTTGCAGGACAAATTCGCCGATAATCGGTAGGACTGACATAGAATTGAATTGTCGCGTGGGGAGCCGCCATGTCGGGGATGGGGCGAGCTGAGGGGAGGACGCAGTCGCGCGGGCGACGCCGCTTGTGCGCCGCGCTGTGCGTCGCCGCCGCGGCCGCGCTCACCGCCTGCGCCGGCAATTCCGAGTTTTTCAGTACCGCGCCGTCGCCGCCGCCGGCCGAGCCACCGCCGGCTGTCACGCTCGGTGCGGGCCAGGTTCGCGTCGGCCTGATTCTGCCGTTGTCGGCGCAGGGCAATGCCGGCGTCGCCGCGCAGTCCATGAAAAACGCCGCCGACATGGCGCTCGCCGAATTCAAGAATCCGAACATCCAATTGCTGGTGAAGGACGACGGCGGTGCGCCGCAGGGCGCGCAAGCCGCCGCGCAACAGGCGATCGCCGAAGGCGCGGAGATCATCATCGGCCCGCTGTTCGCGGAAGCCGTCAGCGCCGTGGGTTCGCTCGCGCGCACGCGCGGCATCCCGGTGATCGCGTTTTCGACCGACGTCAGCGTCGCCGCCCGCGGCGTCTATCTGTTGAGCTTCCTGCCGGAGACCGACGTCAAGCGCATCGTCGATCACGCCATCTCCAAGGGCAAGCGTTCGTTCGCCGCGTTGTTGCCCGACAGCGCCTATGGCGCGGTGGTGGAAGCCGCGTTCCAGCAGGAGGTGTCGCGGCGCGGCGGCCGCATCGTGGCGTTGGAGAAATATCCGCTCGATCCGAACAAGATGGCCGAGCCGGCGCGGCGCGTAGCGCAGGCGGCCGCCCAGGTCGATTCGATTTTCATTCCCGACAGCGCAGACGTGGTGCCGCAAGTGGTGCAAGCGCTCGTCGCCAGCGGGGTGAATCTCAAGCGCGTGCAATTGCTAGGAACCGGCCTGTGGGACGATCCGCGCGTTTTCTCAACGCCTGCGCTCGACGGCGGCTGGTACGCGGCGCCGGAGTCGAGCGGCTTCCGCAATTTCTCAGGCCGCTACCGCGCCCGCTACGGGCAGGATCCGGTGCGCACGGCGACGCTCGCCTATGACGCGGTCGCGCTGGTCGCGGCGCTGGTGAAGACGCAAGGCGGGCAGCGCTTCAGCGAGCAGGTGCTGACCACCTCATCGGGTTTCGCTGGGGTTGACGGCGTATTCCGCTTCCGCCCCGACGGCACCAATGAGCGCGGCCTCTCCGTGCTGCGCGTCGCGCCGTCGGGCGGCCAGGCCGTCAGCCCGGCGCCGCGTTCGTTCACGCCGGGAACCTAAGCCGCTAAATCTGCGACCACCGCATCGAGCACCGGAAAGCCGCTCGGCGTCACGCGCAGGCGACCGTTCGCAGTGGTTTCCACCGCGCCTTCGTCGCGCAGAATCGAAATGCGCTTGGGGTCGAGCGTGCGCCCGGCCAGCGCAGTAAAGCGTTCGGGATCGATGCCTTCGGCGAGCCGCAGCCCCATCAGCAGGAATTCGTCGGCGGTTTCGCCCGAGGTGAGCTTGTCGTCGACGATCAGGCCGTTGCCGGCCGCCTCGACCCGCATCAGCCAGCTTTCCGGGCGTTTATCGGTTTCGGTCGCATAGCGGCGGCCGTCGATATTGAGCCGGCCATGGGCGCCCGGCCCGACGCCGGCATATTCGTGGCCGCGCCAATAGACCAGATTGTGCCGGCACTCGGCGTCTGGACGTGCGTGGTTGGAGACTTCGTAGGCCGGCAATCCGGCATCGGCACATATCGCTTGCGTGAGGTCGTAGAGATCGCGCCCGGTGTCGTCGTCGGGAATGATGAGTTTCCCGGCCTTGTGCAGTCCGAAGAACGGCGTGTCCGGCTCGATGGTCAGTTGATAGAGCGAGAGATGCTCGGCGGCCTCGGCGATGGCGCGCTTGAGCTCGGGGCCCCAGGTGGTGGGCGTCTGGCGCGGCCGCGCATAGATGAGATCGAACGAGTAGCGCTCGAAATTCGCGCGCGCCACAGCGACCGCATCGAGCGCTTCCTGCGCGGTGTGCAGACGGCCGAGCTCCTTGAGCGCGCCATCGTCGAGCGCCTGCACGCCGAGCGACACGCGGTTGACGCCGGCCGTGCGATAGCCGCGGAAGCGCGTCGCCTCCACGCTGGTCGGGTTGGCTTCGAGCGTGACTTCGACGTCGGGCGCGACGCTCCAGTGTTTGCCGATCGTATCCAGAATGGCTTGCACCGACGAGGGCTGCATCAGCGAGGGCGTGCCGCCGCCGAAAAATATCGTCGACACCGTGCGGCCGGAAACGCGCGCGGCGGTCGCGGCGATATCGGCTTTGAACGCGCGCACGAAGCGCGCTTCGTCGACGCCGCCATGGCGCACGTGACTGTTGAAGTCGCAATAGGGGCACTTCGACAGGCAAAACGGCCAGTGCACATAGACGGCGAACGGCGCGGCTGTGGTTAATGTCATGTTAACCATCATAGGCCACGCCGCTCAGGGCAGCCAGGATCAATTCAATTTCCGCGGGATATTTGATTACAATTTTAATGATCGCGCGCGAGGCATAGCACTAGCGCAGGCAGGCTTCCGCTAATTTGATGAAGGCGCGCGCGCGATGCGACAGCCCTTTTCCTTTCGGCGGCAGGCCGTGCTTTTCGGCGGCGTTCATCTGCCCGAACGTGCGGTCAAAGCCGTCGGGCAGGAACAACGGATCATAGCCGAATCCTTTATCGCCGCGCGGCGGCCACGCTGCCACGCCATCGACGCGCCCTTCGAACTCCTCCACATGGCCGTCCGGCCAAGCCAGACAAAGTGCTGCGATGAAATGCGCGCGCCGCTGCGCTGGCGTCCGCGCGCCGCGCTCGATCAGCAGCGTCTGGATGCGGTTCATGGCGAAGCGGAAATCCTTGTCCGGTCCGGCCCAGCGCGCGGAATGAATACCGGGCTCGCCGCCGAGCGCATCGACCACCAGGCCGGAATCGTCGGCGAAGGCGGGGCGGTCGATCGCCTTGGCCGCCGCCATCGCCTTGATACGCGCGTTCTCGGCGAATGTTCTGCCGGTTTCCTTCGGCTCGCTTAGGCCGAGTTCGCCGGCCGATTGCGCGGCGACGCCATAAGGCGTGAGCAACTCGCGCATTTCGGCGAGCTTGCCGGGATTGTGGGTGGCGATAACAACGGGGCCGGTGAGTTTTCGGCTCACATCACCGCCATCTTTTGCAGGCTCACCAACTTCTCAATGCCCTTGCGCGCTAGCGCTAGCAGCACCTGGAACTGATCCTCGCTGAACGGGGTCTTCTCCGCGGTGGCCTGAATTTCGACGATGTTGCCGGAGCCGGTCATCACGAAATTGGCGTCGGTGTCGGCTTCCGAGTCCTCGGCATAGTCGAGATCAAGCACCGCTGTTCCCTTGCAGACGCCGCAGGAGACGGCCGCGATATGATCGCGCAGCACTTGATCCGAACTTTGGCCCTTGAACATGTCGCGCGTCTTCATCCAGGTGAGACAATCCGACAGCGCCACCCAGGCGCCAGTGATCGAAGCCGTGCGGGTGCCGCCATCGGCCTGGATTACGTCGCAGTCGATGGTGATCTGCCGTTCGCCGAGCGCCTGCAAATCGACCACCGAACGCAAAGACCTTCCGATCAATCGCTGGATTTCCACCGTACGGCCGCCCTGCTTTCCGGCCGAAGCCTCGCGGCGGGTGCGCTCGGACGTGGCGCGCGGCAGCATGCCGTATTCGGCGGTGACCCAGCCGCGGCCCTGGCCCTTGAGCCAGGGCGGCAGCCGTTCCTCCAGGCTGGCGGTCACCAGCACATGGGTATCGCCGAATTTCACGAAACAGGAGCCTTCGGCGTATTTGACCACGCTGCGTTCAAGCAAGACGGCGCGCAGTTCATCGACTTGTCGGCGGCTCGGCCGCATTGGGCTTGATCCTTATGGGTTGCCGGCGCACACCATACCCATAAGCCCGGCTTGAACAAGACCGCCGCGATGGCCATTGTTGTCCCAATGTAAGGAGTTAGGCCGTGGCTTCCCACGACGTCCCGATCGGTGCGAGCCAAGTGAGCCTGGCGGCGCTCAACGAGCGTTCGCGCGAGATATTCCGCCACATCGTCGAAAGCTATCTCACCACCGGCGAGCCGGTCGGCTCGCGCAATCTGGCGCGCTTGCTGCCGATCACGCTGTCGCCGGCCTCGGTGCGCAACGTGATGTCGGACCTCGAGCAGCTCGGTCTGATCTTCGCCCCGCATACTTCAGCCGGGCGGCTGCCGACTGAACTCGGCCTGCGCTTCTTCGTCGATGCGCTGATGCAGATCGGCGACCTGACCGAGAGCGACCGCCGTTCGATCGAAGCCCAGGTGGCGGGCACTGGCAGCGGCAAGTCGCTGGAAACCGTGCTGACCGAAGCTTCGCAGACATTGTCCGGCTTGACGCGTTCGGCCGGCGTGGTGCTCACCGCGCAAGCCAACGTGCGGCTCAAGCATATCGAATTCGTGCGGCTGGAGCCGGAGCGCGCGCTCGCCGTGCTGGTGGCCGAAGACGGCCAAGTGGAAAACCGTGTGCTCAATGTGCCGGCCGGCGTGCCGACCTCGGCCTTGGTCGAAGCGGGCAATTTTCTCAACGCCCGCATCCGCGGCAAGACGCTGGCCGAACTGCGCATCGAGATCGAAGGCGCATTGGTGGCGGGGCAGGCCGAGCTCGATCAATTGACCCAGAAGATCATCTCGGCGGGTCTCGCGAGCTGGTCGGGCGGCGAAAGCGAGGAGCGCAAGCTGATCGTGCGTGGCCACGCCAATCTGCTCGAGGATCTGCACGCGCTCGACGATCTGGAGCGGGTGCGCTCGCTGTTCGACGCCCTGGAGACCAAGCGCGGGGTGATCGATCTGCTCGGCCGCGCCGAGCGCGGCGACGGGGTGCGCATTTTCATCGGCTCGGAGAATAAGCTGTTTTCGCTGTCAGGTTCCTCGACCATCGTGGCGCCCTACCGCGACAGCAAGGGCATCATTGTGGGCGTGATCGGGGTGATCGGGCCGACCCGGCTCAATTACGCCCGCGTCATCCCAATGGTCGATTATACCGCGCGGATCGTGAGCCGGCTGTTGTCTAGTTAAGCGCTTGATTTTTCGCTTGCGAACCCTGATATCCCCGGCATCCGAACAGTTTTGAGGATCTAGCCACTATGACGGACAGGCCCGCCGCTGACGATACGGCTGCCCAGCCCGAGGGCGATACGGCTGCTGCCGGGGCACCGGAATTGGTGCCGGTCGAGCAGGTCACCGCCGCGTTGGAAGCGGCAGCGGAATTCAAAGACAAGCTGCTGCGCACGCTGGCCGAGATGGAGAACCTGCGCAAACGCACCGAGCGCGAGGTCGCTGACGCGCGCGTCTATGGCGTCACCGGATTCGCCCGCGACGTGCTCGCAGTGGCTGACAATATGCATCGCGCGTTGGCGACCCTTGGCCCTGAATTGCGCGAGCAGGCCGACGCCAAGCTCACCGCGCTGATCGAAGGCGTCGAGCTCACCGAGCGTGAGTTGATGAAAGTGCTCGAAAAAAACGGCGTAACGAAATTCTCGCCGCAAGGCGAGAAATTCGACCCCAACGTGCATCAGGCGATGTACGAGGTGGAGAATTCCGAGCTGCCGGCGGGCTACGTAGCGCAGGTCATCCAGGCCGGCTATATGCTCGGCGAGCGCGTGCTGCGTCCGGCGCTGGTCGCGGTGGTCAAGGCGGCGCCGAAAGCGCCGCCATCCTCCGCCAACGACAATCCGCCGCCGGGTGGCGCGCAATAGAAGATTCCTTTATTGCGCATGACCTAATCCGAAAACCGGTTCCCTCTTTTCGGGGTCATGTGCTAGTGCAAATCGATTCCGTCGCGCAGCGCGCGAAAACGGGTGAACAGCGCGTCCCAATCGTCCTTGCGGCCGATGCAGATGACGCGCAAAAAATTGCCGCCGCTGAAACGCAGCCACTGCGCCACCATGATCGGCCCGTCATCGAGCCCCTTGGCCTGCGCCCTGATCTCGTAGCCGGGCAAGCCACCGATCCGCATAGTATCCGCCGACAGCACCCTGATATCGCGCAGCGGCGCTGACGACAGCAGGTCGCGGGCAAACCTGGCGCGGTCGTCGGGCTGTTCCGGCGAGCCCTGCCCAACCGAGACGATCACATAAGGCTGCTTACTGAGGTCATCGGTCGGTCCCTCGGTCAGGATCACGCCGCCTCGGGCAAGCACCTGCATCACCCGGAAGCCGGCCAGTTGTCCGAGCTTGAACGGCAGCAAGCCGAGCTGTTCCTGGATCGGCATCGGCCGGAACGCGACACTCGCCAGCGCCTGGCGGATGACCGCGTCGGAATAAACCGCGCGCGCGGACTCCGGCACTTCCACATTGATCAGCACGGTAAGGTCCTTGTCGGCACCCGCGGTCGCCAGCAGAATCCATTTGTGCAGCGTGACATCATTGATCTGGCCACGGCCGGTGACCAGCAGCCCGCTGCCGCCGCGGAACGAAAAATCTTCCCGCTTCACGTCGGTGAGGCCGCGCTGCTCAGTGGCATTCGCCGCGCGCGCAAGTTCGGCATAGGCGTTGCCCGGAAGTTCGAGAATGGTAACGCCGACCTTGCGGTCGATGTCCTCGAAGCCCGGAAAACGGGTGCTCGGCTTGAGGTCGCCGGGCGGCTCGAGCCCGATCCGTGAGCCGGGCGGAAACACCATCTCGGCGCTCAAAGTGGGACTAAGGACCGCCAGCACGGGCCAAATTACGAGCATTGCGGCAACGAGGTAAGCCAACGACCGGCGCGGCATGGGGCGTATCTGCTTTCCATTTCGTGGGTGGGCCGTCCTGCCTAACCGGCCTCACCCGGCGCGGCAACGGCTAGATTAACACTTTAGTCGCGTGGCGGCGGGGGGTGCGGTCCGCTGGCTCGCGATTTCGTGACAGGCTGGCTTGCGGGCCGGAGCGGCCCTCCTATATGAGCAATTGAGCCGCAGAAATGCGGCAAAAACTCATCCAGGGGGCTGGATCAAGGGTCTGCGGATGAGCCGCGGACGTCTCGCTCGGGCGCCAATTGGCCCGGCCAGCTCGCCGCAATTGAGAGGAAGAACCATGGGCAAGGTCATCGGCATAGACCTCGGCACCACCAATTCGTGCGTCGCCGTCATGGAAGGCAAGACCCCGAAAGTCATCGAGAACGCCGAAGGCATGCGCACCACGCCTTCGATCGTCGCCTTCAGCGACGACGGCGAGCGTCTCGTCGGCCAGCCGGCCAAGCGCCAGGCGGTCACCAATCCGGAAAAGACCATTTTCGCGGTCAAGCGCCTGATCGGACGGCGCTACGACGACCCCATGGTCGATAAGGACAAGAAACTCGTTCCCTACAAGATTTCCAAGGCCGGCAACGGCGACGCCTGGGTCGAGATCGACGGCAAGAGCTATTCGCCCTCGCAGATTTCCGGCTTCATCCTGCAGAAGATGAAGGAAACGGCAGAAGCCTATCTCGGGCAGAAGGTCGATCAGGCCGTCATCACCGTTCCGGCCTATTTCAACGACGCCCAGCGTCAGGCCACCAAGGATGCCGGCAAAATCGCCGGTCTCGAGGTGCTGCGCATCATCAACGAGCCGACCGCCGGCGCGCTCGCCTACGGTCTCGACAAGGAGAAGACCGGTACCATCGCCGTCTATGACCTTGGCGGCGGCACCTTCGATATTTCAATCCTGGAAATCGGCGACGGCGTGTTCGAGGTGAAATCCACGAACGGCGATACGTTCCTGGGCGGCGAAGACTTCGATATGCGTCTGGTCAACTATCTCGCTGACGAATTCCAGAAGGAGCAGGGCATCGATCTGCGCCGCGACAAGCTTGCGTTGCAGCGGCTCAAGGAATCGGCCGAAAAAGCCAAGATCGAGCTGTCGTCCACCACACAGACCGAGATCAATCTGCCGTTCATCACGGCGGACGCCTCGGGTCCCAAGCATCTGACGATGAAGCTCACCCGCGCCAAGTTCGAGGCGCTGGTCGACGATCTCATTCAGAAGACCGTCGAGCCGTGCCGCAAAGCGATCAAGGACGCCGGCATCTCGGCGGCCGAGATCAACGAGGTGGTCCTGGTCGGCGGCATGACGCGCATGCCGAAGGTGCAGGAAGTCGTGAAGCAGTTCTTCGGCAAGGAACCGCACAAGGGCGTCAATCCTGATGAAGTGGTCGCCATCGGCGCCGCCATTCAGGCCGGCGTGCTGCAAGGCGACGTCAAGGACGTGCTGCTGCTCGACGTGACCCCGCTCTCGCTCGGCATCGAGACGTTGGGCGGCGTGTTCACCCGCATCATCGACCGCAACACCACGATCCCGACTAAGAAGAGCCAGGTGTTTTCCACCGCCGAGGACAATCAGAACGCGGTCACCATCCGCGTGTTTCAGGGCGAGCGCGAGATGGCGGCCGACAATAAGATCCTCGGCCAGTTCGATCTGGTCGGCATTCCGCCCGCCCCGCGCGGCGTGCCGCAGGTCGAGGTCACCTTCGACATCGATGCCAACGGCATCGTCAACGTGTCCGCCAAGGACAAGGCGACGAACAAAGAGCAGCAGATTCGCATCCAGGCGTCGGGCGGGCTGTCCGAGGCCGACATCAACAAGATGGTCAAGGACGCGGAAGCCCACGCCGAAGAGGACAAGAAGCGCAAAGCGGCGGTCGAAGCCAAGAACCACGGCGAGGCGCTGGTGCATTCCACCGAGAAAGCGCTGGCCGAGCATGGCGCGAAGGTTGGCGAGGCCGAGCGCACCGCGATCGAGAACGCCATGGCGGATCTTAAAGAGGCGCTCAAGGGCGATGACTCAGCCCTCATCCAGACCAAGACCAACGCGCTGGCGCAGGCATCCATGAAGCTCGGCGAGGCCATGTACAAGCAGGCGGACGCGCAAGGCGCTGCCGGCGCTCCAGGTGGCGATGGCGCCGCGGCGGGTGAGAAGAAGGAAGACGTGGTCGACGCGGAGTTCACCGAGGTCGACGACGACAAGAACGACAAAAAGTCCGCCTGAGCTTAAGGCGCCGGCCGTGCGGTCAACCGCAGTTTCTAAATGTGTCACCCCGGGGCTTAATCCCCGGGGTGCGTTTTTCCGGAGCGCGGCGGACGGCCGAATCAAGTACCGCAATGGCGGCAGTCTGATTTAACGGCGGGACCGGCATGTCCAAGCGCGATTACTACGAAGTTCTGGGCGTAGCGCGTACTTGCGGCGACGCCGAGCTCAAGGCCGCGTTCCGCAAGCTTGCTATGCAGCATCATCCGGATCGCAATCCGGGCGACGCCGAATGTGAGCACAAATTCAAAGAGCTCAACGAGGCCTATGACGTCCTCAAGGACGGCGACAAGCGCGCCGCCTATGACCGCTTCGGTCACGCTGCCTTCGAGCAGGGCGGCATGGGCGGAGCTGCGCACGGCTTCGGCGCCGATTTTGCCCATACATTCTCCGACATTTTCGAAGACCTGTTCGGCATGAGCGGCGGCCGGCGCGGCGGCCGCGGGCAAGGCCGCGAGCGCGGCTCGGATCTGCGCTACAACATGGAAATTGGCCTGGAAGAGGCTTTTACCGGCAAGACCGCGCAGATCCGCATCCCGACTTCGGTGACCTGCGAAGCCTGCACAGGCACTGGCGCCAAGGCCGGCAGCAAGCCGAAGCAGTGTGCGACCTGCGGTGGCGCCGGCAAGATCAGGCATGCGCAGGGTTTCTTCACGCTCGAGCGCACCTGTCCGGCCTGTCAGGGCCGCGGCCAGGTGATCGAAAATCCCTGTCCCTCTTGCGCCGGCGCCGGCCGTGTCACGCGCGAACGCAATTTGTCGGTCAATATCCCGCCCGGCGTCGAGGACGGCACCCGTATTCGACTCGCCGGCGAAGGCGAGGCCGGCCTGCGCGGCGGTTCGGCGGGCGATCTTTATATTTTCCTGTCGCTCACCCCGCACGAGTTCTTCCAGCGCGACGGCGCCGACCTGCACTGCCGGGTTCCGATCTCCATGGTTGCCGCGGCGGTTGGCGGCGAATTCGAGGTGCCGGCGATCGACGGCAGCAATGCGCGGGTCAAGGTTCCCGCCGGCACCCAGGCCGGCCGGCGTTTCCGCCTGTCCGGCAAGGGGATGCCGGTGCTGCGCTCGAAACAAACCGGCGACATGTACGTTCAAGTAGCGGTGGAAACGCCACAAAACCTGACCCAGCGCCAGCGCGAGCTGCTGGCGGAGTTCGAAAAGCTGTCGTCCGACCAAACCCAGCCAGAATCGGCTGGATTCTTCAGCCGGGTCAAGAGTTTTCTCGATGGACTTGGAAATCGGGGCAGCCATACTGAATAGCCATCTTGACCCCCCGCTCGGGGCCCTATACCCGTCAAGTTCCTAGGCTAATTCCAGCCACCGGCACGCGTGATCCCGCATCGATGCCCACACATTCAGTCGTCCGCGTTCAAAAGAAGACCCTGCGTCTCGATGACGAGATGCAATTCATCCGTTCCTGGATCGAGAAGCCGCTATCGACCGGCGCGGTGATGCCATCGAGCAAAGCGCTGGCGCGCACCATGGCGCGCTATGTCGATCCGAAGGCGAGCGGTCCGGTGATCGAGCTCGGGCCCGGCACCGGTCCGGTGACCGAGGCGCTGGTCCAGCGTGGCGTCGATCCGGCGCGGCTGATCCTGGTCGAATTCAATCCGGACTTCTGCCGGCTGCTTCGCACGCGCTATCCGGCGGCGACTGTCGTGCAGGGCGACGCCTATCGGCTGCGCCGTCTGCTGGAGACCTTCGTGCGCGAACCGGCAGCCGCGGTGGTGTCGGGACTGCCGCTGGTCACCAAACCGCTGCGCACACGCCTGCGCCTGATTGCGGACGCCATGTGCCTGCTTGCGCCGGGCGCGCCATTCGTCCAGTTCACCTATGCCATGGTGCCGCCGATTCCGAAGGCGCTGGCCGGGATCAAGGCCGAGGCCTCCGATCTGATCTGGCTGAACCTGCCGCCGGCGCGCGTGTGGGTTTATCGCGGGCAGTAAGCCACTTTCCGTCGCCGCAGTTTTTGTCATGGCCGGGCTTGGCACACCACAAGTCGGGTGGTGCCATCTCGCTTATGTGTGCACGACATTGCCTTCCTTTTCGGGATTGCCGGGACAAGCTCGGCAATGACAACTGATAGGTACGTGCATGACGACATTGCGCCTGCGTGATATTCAAAGTGACCGCTCTTGGAGCCGCCGATGGCCACGCCGAAAATCCTCGTCCTGCCCGGCTCTACCCGCACCGGCTCGCACAATGTCAAGCTGGCGGCGCTGGCGGCGAAAGAGCTGGCTTTGATCGACATCGACTTCACGCGCATTTCGCTCGCCGATTATCCGCTTCCGCTCTATGAGGGCGATCTGGAAGCTAATGCCGGGGCGCCCGCCAACGCGCTCAAGCTCAAGCAGATGATCATGGCGCACCACGGCGTGTTCATCGCCAGCCCGGAATACAGCGCGTCGGTGACGCCGACGCTCAAGAACGCCATCGACTGGGTCTCGCGCGTGCGCGAGCGCGGCGATCCGAGCTATGCCGCCTTCAAGGGCCGGGTGTTCGCGATTTCATCGGCGTCGCCTGGCCGCTCCGGGGGCCTGCGCTCGCTGATGGCGCTGCGGCAGATTCTCGAGCTCGGCTGCGGTGCGTTGGTGATCCCCGAACAAGTGGCAATCCCGCAGGCCGATCACGCCTTCGACGACATGGACAATATCGCCGACACCGGCACCGCCAACCTGTTTCGCGCCCAGCTCGCGCGGCTGGTGGACATGGCGCGGCTGATGATGTGAGGAGATATTTGTGGCGCTGGATGCACGCGAACGCCTGATCGTAGCTCTCGACCTGCCGTCGGTTAAATCCGCCGAGGCCATGGTGGCGCGTTTGGCTGAGTCGGTGTGCTTCTACAAGATAGGCTATCAGCTCGCTTTCGCCGGCGGGCTGCCGTTCACGGCCGGCTTGATCGCCGCCGGCAAGCAGGCGTTCCTCGATCTCAAGCTGCACGACATCGGCAATACGGTTAGCAAGGGCGTCGAAAGCGTCGCGCAGCTCGGCGCCACCTTTCTCACCGTGCACGCTTATCCGCAGACCATGAAGGCGGCGGTTGAAGGCAAGCGGGGCTCGACCCTGCGCATTTTGGCAGTGACCGTGCTCACCTCCTATGACGACGCCGATCTCGCCGCCGCCGGCTATGACCTCGGCGTCGGCGAGTTGGCCGCGGCGCGCGCGGCGCAAGCGCGCGACATCGGCGTCGACGGGCTGGTGTGCTCGGCGGAGGAGGCAGCCAACCTGCGCGGCATCGTGGGGCGGGGCATGGTGCTGGTCACGCCGGGTATCCGGCCGGCGGGAAGCGCCAGCGGCGACCAGAAACGCATCATGACGCCGGCAAGGGCGATCGAGGCTGGCGCCGACTATCTGGTGGTCGGCCGGCCGGTGGTTGAAGCCCGCGATCCGAAGGCGGCGGCCGACGCCATCGTCGGCGAGATCGAGCAAGCTACGGGAAAATGAAGGGGAGCTGAAATGGCCAAGGGCTATTGGATCGCGCGCGTCGATGTGAAGAATCCTGACGACTACAAGAAATATGCCGCGGCTATCCAGCCGATCTTCAAGAAATACGGCGCCCGCTATCTTACACGTGGCGGCCGGTCTGAAAACGTCGAGGGTCAAAATCGTTCGCGCAACGTGGTGATCGAGTTTCCGGACTATGAAGCCGCGCTCGGTTGTTATCGGTCGCCGGAATATGCCGAGGCCAAAAAGCTGCGCGCTTCCGCGTCTGACGGCGATATCATTGTTCTTGAAGGCTATGACGGGCCGCAACCTTAAGTCGCCCAGTCGCCTTTTCTGCCTCGCCACGCTATACCGGCGTTAACGGAGACGACCGATGGCCGAGATGCGGCTCATGGTCGCCGGTGCCGGCGGACGGATGGGCCGCACGCTGGTCAAGGCGATCGTCGACATTAAGGGTTTTACTCTGAGCGGGGCACTGGAAGACGCGCGCTCGCCGCTGATCGGCTGGGACGCCGGGACGCTGGCCGGCATGCCGGAGAATGGCGTCAAGCTCACCGGCGACGCGGCGGCGCTGCTGGACAAGGCAGACGGCATTATCGACTTTACCGCGCCGTCGGCGACGGTGGCCTTCGCCGCGCTCGCAGCCAAGGGCCGCAAGGTCCACATCATCGGCACCACCGGCTTGGCCGCTGCCGACGAAGTCAAGATCAAGGACGCCGCCAAGAGTGCGGTGATCGTCAAGTCCGGCAATATGAGCCTCGGCGTCAATCTGCTGGCGGCGCTCACCCGGCGCGTCGCCAAGACGCTGGATAATTCCTTCGACATCGAAATCCTCGAGATGCATCACAACCAGAAAGTCGATGCGCCGTCCGGCACCGCGCTGATGCTCGGCCGCGCGGCGGCGGAAGGCCGCGGCATCGAGTTCGACAAGCACAAGGTCGCTAGCCGCGACGGCCACACCGGCGCGCGCAAGGCCGGCGACATCGGCTTTGCCGCGCTGCGCGGCGGCAGCGTGGTCGGCGAGCATAGCGTGATCTTCGCCGGTCCGACCGAGCGCGTCGAGCTGGTGCACAAGGCCGAGGACCGCATGATCTTCGCGCGCGGCGCGCTGCACGCGGCATTATGGGCGCGCACGCAAAAGCCGGGGCTCTACTCGATGGCTGACGTGCTCGGCCTTGGAAATTTCTAATCAGGAGCCAGGACGAAATGACTGACCGCCTTCTCGTGCTTGTGCGGCACGGCCAAAGCGACTGGAACCTGAATAACCTGTTCACCGGCTGGCGCGATGTCGACCTGACCGACAAGGGCGTCGCCGAGGCGCGCGAAGCCGGCCGCAAGCTTAAAGGCCAGGGGATCAAGTTCAACGTCGCCTTCACCTCCGCGCTGATCCGCGCGCAACGCACGCTCGACCTGATGCTGGAGGAGTTGGGGCAGACCAAGATCCCGGTATTTAAGGACCAGGCGCTCAACGAGCGCGACTACGGCGAGCTGGTCGGCCTCAACAAGGACGACGCGCGCAAGAAATGGGGCGAGGAGCAGGTGCACATCTGGCGCCGCTCCTACAACATCGCGCCGCCCGGCGGCGAGAGCTTGCGCGACACCGCCGCGCGCGTGCTGCCTTATTATATTCAGGAGATATTGCCGCGGGTGATGCGCGGCGAGCATGTGCTGGTGTCGGCGCACGGCAATTCATTACGCGCGCTGGTGATGGTGCTCGACAAGCACACGACGGAGAGCATTACCAAATTGAATTTGGATACCGGCGTGCCGATGATCTACCGGCTCAATGCGGATTCGACGGTGAAGTCGAAAATGGATCTGGCGGCGTAGGCTTAAGCCGCCGCCATCCCGGCTTCCCAGCCCAGCATTGCGCGTTTGCGGGTGATGCCCCAGTGATAGCCGGTGATGTCGCCGTTCTTGCCGACCACGCGGTGGCACGGCACCACGAAGCAGATCGGGTTCTTGCCGACCGCCGCGCCGACCGCGCGCGCGGCCTTCGGCTCGCCGACCTTAGCGGCGACGCCGGAATAGGTGTCGAGCCTGCCCATCGGAATGGTCAGCAGCTTTTCCCACACGCGCACTTCGAAATCCGTTCCGATCAGCACCACGCGCAGCGGCTGCTCCGGGCGCCACAGCGTGGAATCGAAAATGCGCCGCGCGGTCGCGGCGGTGGCCGCGAAGTCTTCGACATAGCGCGCCTTCGGCCAGCGCGAACGCATGTCGCTCAGCGCCTTGCGCTCCTTGCCGGCGTCGGCCAGAGCGAGGCCGGCCAGCCCGCGCGGCGTGTTCATCACTAGCGCCGTCCCGAACGGGCAGGGATGGAATCCATAGGTGATCGTGAGCCCTTCGCCGCCGGCCTTCCATTCGCCCGGCGACATCGCCTCGTGCGTGACGAACAGATCGTGCAAACGTCCGGGGCCGGACAGGCCCACTTCGTAGGCGGTGTCGAGCACGCTGGCCGACGCGCGCAGCAGGTCGCGCGCATGGTTGAGCGTGAGCGCCTGCAAAAATGCTTTGGGCGTCAGCCCGCACCAGCGGCGGAACAGATGATGCAGATCAGTGGGGGAAACGCCGGCGGCGTCGGCGATGGTGTCGATTTCGGGCTGCGAACGCCAGTTGCCGCGGATATGGGCGATGGCGCGGCGCACGATGTTGTAATCCGCCGCCGCTGTTGGGAGGGGGGCGAAGCCGGGGAAGCGGTCGCCTAAGGCCGGTTTTGCAAGAGTCATGGTCATGACCTGCTTTTTAAAACGGGATCGGCTGCCTAGCCACCCGATTTCTGACTAAATCTACGTCGTCTGCGTTACCCCGCGTTTGGCTTCGCTCAGGGCGTCGCCGAGCGCCTGCGCGAAGCTCGCTTTCTCGTCGGGGCCCAGGAAATTGCCAATCGCCAGCTGTTTGCCGCGCGACACCAGAAGCAGCCGCTCGACGCCGTATTCCTCGTGCACCACCTTGTCGAGCTTGACCCAGAGCGGATTGAGCACCCATTCGCGCGCCGCGCCGCTGGGGCTGACCTTGCGCACCTTGAGCGCGGTCGGCGTTACCGTGACCTGCTCATAAGCGGCGGCTTGCCGGTAATTGAGCCGGAACGCCCAGTACAGCAGCAGCACGTCGAGGCCGAAATAGCCGAACACCGGCCAGGCGCCCATCAGCAGGAACGCCATGCCGGAGACGAAGCTGACGCTGCCGAACACGATCATCAGCACCAGAAAGCCGACATGGCCGAGCGAGCGGTACGGCGTGAGCACGGCGGAAAAGATCGTGGGTTCGAGATCGACGTTGTCGGTGGTCATGGCGCTCAGTATACCGGGAACATGGCGAAAAAATCGGTCCGAAAATCTGCTGTGAAGACCCGCAGGGGCAAAACGCCCAAGCCTTTGATCGCCAAGTCTTTGATCGTGAAACGTTGGAGCAATGCGCAGATCGAAGAAGCGTTCCTCCGCTTCCAGGTGGCCAATCCGGAACCCAAGGGCGAGTTGCGTCACATCAATCCGTTCACGCTGTTGGTGGCAGTGGTGCTCTCCGCGCAGGCGACCGATGCCGGTGTCAACAAGGCGACACCCGCGCTGTTCGCGCTCGCCGACACGCCGCAGAAGATGGCGGCGCTCGGCGAGGAGCGTGTGCGCGAGTTGATCAAGACTATCGGGTTGTTCCGCACCAAGGCGAAGAACGTGGTAGAGCTGTCGCGCCGGCTGGTGGCCGAGCATGGCGGGCAGGTGCCGCGCGCGCGCGAGGCGCTGGAGGCGCTGCCCGGCGTCGGGCGCAAGACCGCCAATGTGGTGCTCAACATCGCATTCGGCGAGCCGACAATCGCGGTGGACACGCATATTTTCCGAGTCGGCAACCGCACCGGGCTGGCGCCGGGAAAAAATCCGTTCGAAGTCGAGCAGCAGCTCGAGCAGGTGGTGCCGGCGCACTATAAATTGCACGCGCATCATTGGCTGATTCTGCACGGGCGTTACACGTGTCTCGCGCGCAAGCCGCTGTGCGAGAAGTGCATCATCGCCGATCTGTGCCGATGGCCGGAGAAGACGGTGGCGGCTTAGCGCGTTTTCTCGATCAATTCGATGCGCTTGCCGCTCATGCGCTTGTGGATGTGCACCATGTAGGCCATGGCGAAGATCGGCGTCGCCAGATTGACCAGCGGAATCGACACGAACACCGCGATCACCATGCCGGCAAGAAAAATATAAGCGGCGTTGCTTTTGCGCATCGCCTTGGCCTCGTGCGGCGGGCGGAAGCGCATGGCTGCGAGCTCGAAATATTCGCGTCCGAGCAGATAGGAATTCGCCAGGAACAAAATGATCACGCCGATCCCGGCGAAAAATATGAACGGCAGCGCGCACAGATAGACCACCAGCGCCAGCAGGGTGAACTGCACGCCCTCGATCAGCGCGCGCAAGAACGGCAGCGCTTGGCCCGGCGGCTCGGCCGGATAATGCTCGCGCTCGACCGCCTCGGCCACCTCATCGACGAAGAAGCTGCCGACGAAGGCGGTCACCGCCGGCATCAGGAACAAGACGCCGGTGATGATCCCGAGGCTCGCCATGATCGACAACACCCAGGCCAGCGTCGCCCAGGCCGCGTGCGGTGCCATGCCGGAGGTCTGCTCGGCCCAGGTAGCGCCGCTGGCCGCCAGCGCGGCGAACACCCGGTTGAGCACGATGCCGACGATGACGATCAGCAGCAGGGCCAGGCCGACGGCTTTCATCAGCACCGCGCGCAGCGGCTTCGTGAACAGTTGCGAAAGCGCTTTGATGGTTGCGTCGATCATGCGGTCACAGCTAATGCCGACCGCGGCAAGGAGCAAGGCCCAACGTCTAAGGACCAAGTCGATCAAACCACCGGCGACAGCGTGTCGGTATCGAGCGTCTCGGTCTCGGCCGGCACCAGCGACACCATCTCGTCGGCGTCGGCGGCCGGAAGATCGGCCCAGGCCATCGCCTTGTAATCGAAGCCTTTCACCAGCGTGGGCTTGACCACCTCGAAATAGGGCGAGATGTCGAAATCGCGCGGGGCGAACAGCGAGGAATGGCGGATTTCCAGGATTTCGCGGCGCGCCGCCTCGCTCTCGAGCAGCGTCACCTTGGGCAGGATCGGATAGCGCACCTTCTCGAAGGCTTGCGCGATCAGCGCCGAGCAGATGATGCGGGTCGGGTGGCCGGAGCCAAGCGCCATCATGCGGCGGCGCCAGCGCTGCGGCACCGGCAGCGGGAACAGATAGCGCATGAGGTCGATGATGTTCTTAAGATCGTAGTCGAAGCCGATGCGCTCGGCCGCGTAGGCGCAGACGCGCGCGCGATCGTCCGCGGTCAAGCCGGTCGGCCGGCAGATGCGGGTGTGGTAGCGGGCATATTTCGACAGCGGCGCCGCCACCACGCCCTGGCCGATATTGGCTTCCACCAGCACCAGCGGCTCGCCCTCGGTGGTCTCGCGATCGCCGATCGGCCCGACATAGAGCGCGGAATGCGACCAGGTGGACTGCGTGAGATATTTGATGACGCCGGAAATGTGGTTGCTGCCTTCGACCAGCAGCACGTCGCCGGGCTTGAGCGTGGCGCGCAAGGTGTCGGGATCGCTCGGCGTGAACGGCTCATAGCCTTGCGCCGGCTTCTCCAGATAATGGGCGAGAAGACGCCCGACCCCGTCCGCCATCCAACTCATTGCACGGTCCTAGGCGCCATTTCTTGACGCGCAGTCGCACGGCTTATTGCGGCTAAATTTAGCCAAGACTCATTGCAATTTGGTTCATTGCCCGCGCGCCGGAGTTACAATCCGTTAGCCATAAAATTTGCCGCGCCAGACGCATTCGGGCAATCTGGCGGCGACACCGTCAATCATTCGGATACCATGTCGAGGCTCAATCGCCGCTCATTCCTGGCCGCCGGTGCGGCGCTGCTGGTGAAGCCCGCGCTCGGCGCTGGGCCGGCCGCGAGCGACGTGGATGTGTTGATTATCGGCGCCGGCGCCGCCGGCATCGCGGCCGCACGCCGCGTTGCCGCCGCCAGGCAGCGCTTCATCATGCTCGAGGCTGCCGACCATGTCGGCGGGCGCTGTATCACCGATACGCGGACTTTCGGCGTGCCATTCGATCGCGGCGCCCACTGGATCCATCAGCCAGACGTCAACCCGCTGCTCAAGCCGGCGGTACCGGCCGGTATCGATGTCTACCCGGCGCCGCTCGGGCAGTCGGTGCGCGTTGGCCCGCGCAATGCGCGCGATGCCGAACTCGAAAATTTCCTCAGCAGCCTAGTACGCTCGCATCGCGCTATCGCCGACGCCGCCCGCGCCAAGACCGATGTGGCGGCGGCGGCGCTGCCGCGCGATCTCGGCGATTGGCAGGGCACGATCGAATTTATTCTCGGCCCCTATGGCTGCGGTAAGGATCTCAAAGGCGTCTCCGCCATGGATCTTGCGCGCGCGGCCGAGCGCGACGCCGACGCGTTCTGCCGGCAGGGCTATGGCGCGCTGCTCGCCCGGCTCGCGGCCGACCTGCCGGTGCGGCTGTCAACGCCAGTCACGCGCATCGCATGGGACCGGAGCCTCGAGGTTGAAACCGCGAAAGGGCGCCTGAGCCCGCGCGCCATTATCGTGACCGTATCGACCAATGTGCTCACAGCGGACAAAATCGAATTCAGCCCGGCGCTGCCCAAACGCCAGCTCGACGCCGCAGCCAAACTCGCGCTCGGCAGTTTCGATCACATCGCGCTCGACATGCCGGGCAATCCGCTAGGCCTGCAACGTGACGACCTGGTGTTCGAACAAGCGGCCGGCGCGCGCACCGCCGCGTTGCTGGCCAATATGTCAGGCACAAGTCTGCATCTGGTCGAGGTAGCCGGCAGCTTCGGCCGCGAGCTGGCCGCCAAGGGCCAGGCCGCCATGATCGACTTCGCGGGCGACTGGCTGGCGACGGTGTTCGGCTCCGACGTCAAGCGCGCGATCAAGCGCGGTCACGCCACGCGCTGGAACGACGAGCCCTGGGTGCTTGGCGCCATGTCGGCCGCCGCGCCCGGCAGCATCGACGCGCGCAAGGTGCTGATGGAGCCGCTCGGCGGCCGTATCTGGTTTGCCGGCGAGGCGGTACACGAGACCCAATGGGGCACGGTCGGCGGCGCCTGGGAATCGGGGACGCGCGCGGCCGAAACGGCTTTACGCCGGATCGGCGCACTGAAGGAGACGGACGAGGACAAACCGGCGCGTCGTTCGCGCGAACGTCCGCACAGTCGTCGTCGTCGAGGTGAGGACGATTGATGGCAAAGCCGCGCCCGAAAGCGCTGATCGCCTGGTCGAGCGGCAAGGACAGCGCCTGGGCGCTACAGGAGGCGCGCCGCCAGGCTGAGTTCGACATCGTCGGCGCCTTGACGACGATCACCGACCGTTTCGCCCGCGTCAGCATGCATGGCGTGCGCGAGGAATTACTGCGCGCGCAACTCGATGCCGCCGGCCTGTCGGCGGCGGTCGTGCGCATTCCGTATCCGTGTCCGAACAAAACTTACGAGCGCGAAATGTCGGCGGCGATGCGGGACGCCAAGGCGCGCGGCGTCACGCATATCATCTTCGGCGATCTCTACCTGGAGGACGTGCGCGCCTATCGCGAGAAAAATCTCGCCGGCACCGGCATCGCGCCGGTGTTCCCTTTGTGGCAGCGGCCGACCAGGCAACTGGCGCGTGACATGATCGAAGCCGGCGTCGAGGCGCATCTCGCTGTCGTCGATATGAAGAAATTGCCAGTCGCGTTCGCCGGCCGCCGCTTCGATGTTGCACTGATCGGCGCGCTGCCCACCGGCAGCGACCCCTGCGGCGAAAACGGCGAATTCCATACTTTTGTATCGGCCGGGCCGATGCTGACGTACAAAATTCCGGTGCGGGTAGGGAAAAACGTCGAGCGCGACGGATTTGCGTTTGCGGATTTGGTGCCGGGCTAGGCGCGCAGCACGCCGCCAGTTTTCTTGGCGACCTCGGCAACGATCTTTGCGGCCAACGCGTCGATCTCGGCATCGGTCATGGTCTTCTCGCGCGGCTGCATGGTGACCGCGATGGCGATCGACTTCTTGCCGGGGTCGATGCCCTTGCCTTCGTAGACGTCAAATACGGTGACGCCCACGATCAGCTTCTTGTCGACGCCCTGCGCGGCGCGCACGATGTCGGCGGCCTTCACGCTATTCTCCACCACGAAGGCGAAATCGCGCTCGACCGGCTGGAACGGCGATAGTTCGAGCAAGGGCTTGGTCCGCGTGGCCTTAGCCTTCGGCTCGGAGATTTTTTCCAGGATCACTTCGAACGCCACCAGCGGCCCGTCGGTCTTGAGAGCTGCAAGCGCGCGCGGATGCAACTCGCCGAAATGGCCGAGCACGTTCTGCGGCCCGATCTGGATGGTGCCGCTGCGGCCGGGATGGAACCAGGCCGGGGCGCCGGGCACCACCTGTATGGCCTGCGTCGGGGCGCCGGCAGCCGCCAGCACCGCGAAGGCGTCGGCCTTGGCGTCGAAGGCATCGACCGGCGCCGCCTTGCTCGACCAGTGGCGGCCGATGCTGGCGGTCTTGGCGAGCGCGCGGCGCACGCCGCTGGCGGCAGTGAACTGGTCTTCGGGCTTGTCGCCCTTGAAGATTTGCCCGACCTCGAACAGCGCCACGTCGGCGCTGCCGCGGTCGGCATTGCGCTGCGCCGCTATCACCAGCCCGGGAATGAGGCTCGGCCGCATGTCGGAGAGCTCGGCCGCGATCGGATTGGCCAATGCCAAAGCCGGGCCGCCGCCGCCGAACAGCTCGGCCTCGCGTTTCGACACGAACGACCAAGTGACGGCCTCCATCATGGCGCGCGCGGCTAGCGCGCGTTTGGCCTTGCTGGTGCGTTTCTGGATCGGCGTGAGCACGGGTTTGCGTGCATGCTCGCCGCGCGGAAACGGCGTCGAGGGCACCTGGTCGACGCCGACGATGCGCACCAGTTCCTCGACGATGTCGGCGCGGCCATGTACGTCCGGTCGCCACGACGGCACCGCGACCTTCACGCGATCGCTTTGGCCGGCGGCGAAGAAGCCGAGCTTCTCCAACACGCGGCGCACGTCAGCGAGCGGCAGCTTGAAACCGGCCAGCCGCTGCAATTCGTTCAGGGGAAAATCAACAATTATTTCTTTCGGCGTCGGATCGCCGGTGACCACGATCTCGGACGGCGTGCCGCCGCAATGATCGAGCACCATCTGCGTGGCGAGCTCGAGGCCGGGCAGCATGAAGGCCGGATCGACGCCGCGCTCAAAGCGGTAACGCGCGTCGGAATTGATGCCGAGCTTGCGTCCAGTTTGCGCGATGTTGTGCTCGTCCCACAACGCAGATTCGATCAGCACGTCGGTGGTCGACTGCGAGCAGCCGGTGGCTTCGCCGCCCATGATGCCGGCGAGCGATTCCACGCCCTTCTCGTCGGCGATCACGCACACGCCCTGATCGAGAGCGTAGGTTTTGCCGTCGAGTGCCAGCAGCGTCTCGCCGTTCTTGGCGCGGCGCACGGTGAGATTGCCATGCACCTTGGCGGCGTCGAACACATGCAGCGGGCGGCCGCGGTCGAAGGTGATGAAGTTGGTGATGTCGACCAGCGCGTTGATGGGCCGCAGGCCGATGGCGGTGAGCCGCTTTTGCAGCCAGTCGTGCGAGGGGCCGTTCTTGACGCCCTTGACCAGGCGCAGACCGAAGGCCGGGCAGAGCGAAGGTGTGGTGCCGAAATCGAGCGTGACTTTGACCGGACAGGGGAACGTGCCCTTTACCGGCTTGGGCGGGCGGTCCTTGAAGGCGCCGATGGAGGTGGCGCCGAGATCGCGCGCGATGCCGTTGACACCAGTGCAGTCCGGCCGGTTGGGCGTGAGATTGATCTCGATCACGGGATCGCTCAACGCCGCCCATTCGGCGTAAGACTTGCCGACCGGGGCGTCGGCGGGCAATTCGATGATTCCGTCGCGATCGTCGGAAATCATCAGCTCGGCCGCCGAGCACAGCATGCCGCGGCTTTCCACGCCGCGGATAGTGCCGACCGTGAGCGTGATGTTCTTGCCGGGGATGAAGGTGCCGGGCGCGGAGAACACGCCCTTTATACCGGCACGCGCATTGGGCGCGCCGCACACGACTTGAATGGGCTTACCATCGCCGATATCGACCATGCAGACGCGCAGGCGATCGGCGTTCGGGTGCTTCTCGGCCGAAATGACCGAGGCGATCACGAACTGCTTGAGCAGGCTGGCCTTGTCCTCGACGCGTTCGACCTCGAGCCCGATCATGGTGAGCTTGTCCACGATCGCGGCGAGCTGCTCGTCCGTGTCGAGATGCTCCTTGAGCCAGGGCAGGGTGAATTTCACGGGCTCAATCCCCCCGACAGCGTCGGGAAATCGAGCGGCCGGAAGCCGTAATGCGCGAGCCAGCGCACGTCGACCTCGAAGAACGCGCGCAGGTCGTTCATGCCGTATTTCAGCATGGTGATGCGGTCTATCCCTAAGCCCCAGGCGAAGCCCTGGTACTCCGCCGGGTCGAGTCCGCAATTTCGCAAAACATTCGGATGCACCATGCCGCAGCCGAGAATCTCCAGCCAGTCGTCGCCTTCGCCGAAACGGATTTCGCCCTTGTCGCGCCTGCACTGGATGTCGACTTCCAGCGACGGCTCGGTGAATGGGAAGAACGACGGGCGGAAGCGCATCTTCACGCTGTCGACCTCGAAGAACGCCTTGCAGAATTCTTCCAGGATCCATTTCAGGTGGCCGAGATGCGAGCCCTTGTCTATCACCAGACCCTCGACCTGGTGGAACATCGGGGTGTGGGTCTGATCGCTGTCGCTGCGATAGGTGCGGCCGGGAATGATGACGCGGATCGGCGGCTTCTGCGTCAGCATGGTGCGCACCTGCACCGGCGAGGTGTGTGTGCGCAGCAACAGCCGCGAGCCGTCGGGCTTGGGCGGGAAATAGAAGGTGTCGTGCATCTCCCGCGCCGGATGGCCTTCCGGGAAATTCAGCTTGGTGAAGTTGTAGTCGTCGGTCTCGATGTCGGGACCTTCCGCCACCGCGAAGCCCATGTCGCCAAAGATGGCGGTGAGTTCGTCGGTCACCTGGCTGATCGGATGCACGCGGCCCGCCTCAACGGGCGCTTCGCGCACCGGCAGCGTGACGTCGATAGTCTCGGTGCTAAGCCTAGCATCGAGCGCGGCGGCGCCAAGCGCGTCCTTGGCAGCAGCGATGGCGGCGGTGACGCGATCCTTCAAGCCGTTGATCGCCGGGCCTTGCACCTTGCGCTCGTCCGGCGTCATGGCACCGAGCGTCTTAAGCCGCGACGACACCGAGCCGCTTTTTCCCAGCGTCGCCACGCGCACGGCTTCCAGCCCCGCTTCGTCCTTGGCCGAAGCGATGGCGGCAAGCAGGTCTTTTTCCAGTTGCGCGATATCGGACATGGGCTTTCCCCGGCGACCAGCGTTCTAGCCGGTCATGGCCGGGCTTGTCCCGGCCATCCCGATTTAAGGGGCACCGCCTTGCATCCCTAAGCGGGATGCGCGGGTCAAGCCCGCGCATGATACGTGATAGGCGGTGCTCACATTCGTCTTACGCCGGCAGCCCGGCCTTGGCCTTTTCCACGATCGCCTGGAATGCCGCCGGCTCGCGGATGGCGAGATCGGACAGCACCTTGCGGTCGACCACCATGCCGGACTTGGACAGGCCGGCGATGAAGCGGCTGTAGTTGAGGCCGAACGGCCGCACCGCGGCGTTCAGGCGCTGGATCCACAGCGCGCGGAACGTGCGCTTGCGCCGCTTACGGTCGCGGAAGGCATATTGGCCGGCCTTCTCGACCGCCTGCTTGGCGATGCGAATGGTGTTCTTGCGGCGGCCGTAATAGCCCTTGGCTGCCTTGAGGACTTTCTTGTGCTTGGCGTGTGAGGTGACGCCACGCTTGACGCGGGACATGGGAAAACTCCTTGCAGTGGGTGCGAATGCTCGACGGGGACAAGGGCCGCGCTAGAGCGACCCGGAATACGCTCAGCCGTTTGGCAAAAAGTATTTCTTGATGTTATCGCCGTCAGTCTTGAACAGCACCTTGGTGCCGCGATGTTCGCGGATCTGCTTGGTGGTCCGTTTGATCATGCCGTGACGTTTGCCGGACTGCTGGAATTTTACCCTGCCGGTCGCGGTGATCTTGAACCGCTTTTTGGCGCCCGATTTAGTCTTCAGCTTGGGCATTTGGCTCTCCTGATCGGCGCGATGGCGGGCCCGAAAGCCCACTCGGCCGGTATGTGCTCGATAAGACGATGGTCTTTGAGCGGGCGCTCGGAATTGAGCTGTTAATCGCCGCCACGGCAGCCCTAACCAGCCGGGCGGCGAGAGGGCGGCGTTATGGCAGAGGCGGCAGGACCTTGCAACCGCGCGTTAGGCGCGGCCGTTAACCTGGCGTTTAGGCCTTTGGCTGTTATTTGCGCCTCGAATTGGCGCTATTTTCGCCAGCTTTCTCCGGTTGGGATGGCCGCGAAACGAGATCAAAGCCGCCGCCAACAGGGAGCCCGCCGTCATGCGATGCATCAAGAATTCGGTGATCTTAGCCGCGTTACTCGCTGGTGCGGCGATCGCCGGCCAGCCACATGCCGCGTTTGCCGCGATCCAAGACGGCAACTGGAGTGTGCTGATTGTCACGGAAAAGGGCACTTGCGACCGCGGCTACCGCTACAATGTGAAGGTCGCGAATGGCCAGGTCAGCTATCAGGGCGACGCCGCTGTCAACTTGGCCGGCACGGTCGCGCCGGATGGCGCGATCAAGGTCAGCATCAAAGTCGGCGAAAAGGGCGCCAGCGGCACCGGTCGTCTGTCGGACAACTCCGGGACCGGCACTTGGCACGGCATAGGCTCTAGCGGCACTTGCGCTGGTCACTGGGAAGCTGAGCGGCGATCGAGTTCGCTTGACGCGAAATAAAAGCGCCGCTCGATTTTCGCGAGCGGCGCGTTAACTGCGTTAGCGGGATGGGTTAGCGCGGCGCCAGCAGCATCACCATCTGCCGTCCTTCGAACCGCGGTTCCGATTCGATCTTGGCGATCGGCGCGGTGTCTTCTTTAACGCGGTTGAGCAATTTGTAGCCCAGTTCCTGGTGTGCCATTTCGCGGCCGCGGAAACGCAAGGTGATCTTGACTTTGTCGCCCTCTTCGAAGAAGCGCTTCATCGAACGCATCTTCACGTCGTAATCGTGATCGTCGATCATCGGCCGGAGCATGATCTCCTTGATCTCGACGACTTTTTGTTTTTTGCGGGCTTCGGCGGCTTTCTTCTGCGCCTGGAATTTGTATTTGCCGAAATCCAGGATCTTGCAGACCGGCGGGGTCGTGTTGGGAGAAATCTCCACCAGGTCGAGCCCGGCCGCCTCCGCCATGCTCATGGCGGTTTGAAAATCGACGACACCCTTGTTGTCGCCGGTACTATCGATCAGCTGAACTTCTTTCGAGCGGATCTCCTCGTTGATGCGCGGGCCGTCCTTTTGGGCGGGCAGCGCGGACTTCATCGGACGACGAATGGCTATTATCTCCTCATGCTGTTGCAACGAGCCTTAGCGTACTTGATCGCCTCAGCTAGCGAAAGATTGGTAGAAACGGCGAATAAGTCAACGTAGTTCCGTCAATAGTGTCGAGAGAAATGACCGGAATTTCGGTCAAATCATTCAAATACCTCTAATTTTGTCGCAATGGCGGGGCGAGAGCCGGCATTTTTCCACGGCCGGTGACCTCGTCATAAAGCCGCAGCGTCTGCTCGGCGACCGCCGGCGCATTGAAATGGCCGAGCACCCAGTCGCGGCCGCGCGCGCCCATGGCGCGGCGGGTCGGCTCGGGCAAGGAAAACAGCCGCAGCAAGGTCGCCGCCAGCGCGGCGTCTTCGCCGGTTTGGAAGCGCAAGCCAGTGATGCGGCTCTCCGGCACCGCCGGCGGGGTGAGCACGACGTCCGGCCCGGCGCCGAGGTCGGAGACGATCACCGGCCGCGCCATCGCCTGCGCCTCCAGGATTGCCCGTTGCAGGCCTTCCGGCTGCGCCGCCGCCGACACCACGACTGCGGCCGCGGCATAGGCGGCCGGCATATCGCTCACCGGCGCTGCCATGCGGATGACGTCCATGGTGCCGGTGGCCAGCACCAGATCCCAAAGTTCGCCGGTGTAATGGGTGCGGCCGCGGTCCTCGCCGACGAAGACGCACAAGAAATTCTTGAAGCCCATCTCCTTCAGCCGCTTCGCCGCCTTCACCACCACATGGTGGCCCTTGCGGCGAACGATGCGCCCGACGATCAGGATCACCTTGGTGTCGCGCTTGATACCCCAGGCGTGACGCATCGCCTCGACGTGCTCGCGCGCGACCTCGGCCGGATCGAAGCGCTCGAAATCGATGCTGGAGGGCACGACCGCGATGCGCTCCCACGGCGTGCCGTAGCGGTCGCTGATCAATTGCGCGATCTGCTCGCTCACCGCCACGATGCGGTCGCCGCGCGCCATGACGCCGTTGTACAGATGCTTGAAGATGTTCTGGTCGCGAAAGCCCTTGTACCAGCTGGTGACGAACGGAATGCCGCGCAGGCGCGCGGCGAGACAGGCGCTCCAAGCCGCCGAGCGGCCGAGCGCGTGGATCACGTCGCATTTACGCGCGCGCGCAATCCGGTTCAGCGCGGCGGCGCTGCGCAGCATCACGAGCGGATTGTTGCTGGCCAGGTCGAGAGATAAGAATTCGCCACCGGCCGCCGTCACGTCGGCGACCAGCCGTCCGGCCTGCGACGCCACGATGGCGCGGTGGCCCGCCGCGGTGAGGATGCGCACCAGTCCGAGCGCGCCGACATCCGCCGCGCCGCCATCGAGGGCGGGCACCACAATGAGCACGGTGATCGGATCGCACGCTTGCTGTGCGCGCGCCATGGCGCGCGAACCGGATTCGGAAGTGTTGCCGCGCGCAATCACGGACGGGCGGTCCTTGACGGCCGGCATTCCAGGCGCGGGCAAACTCGACATTACATTTACCACCTCGAAACCAATCACCGTCAGACGTTGCGCGCGAGCAGCGAGGTATAAACGCCGCGAATGGCTTCGGCAACGCTTTGCGAGGAAAATGCGAACTCGGCGAATTGGCGCGCACGGGCGCTGAGCGCCGCGTAAGCGGTGACGTCGAGCGCAAGCACGGACGCGACCGCGAGTTCGCCCATATTGCCGGGCCGCACCAGCCAGCCGGTGCGCAACTCGTCGCGCATGCGCGGCGGGCACAGCAGGTTTTCCGGACCTCGACCGTGGTGGCGACCACGGGCCGTCCCATGGCCTGCGCTTCGGCGGCGGCGCGTCCGGAGAGCGGCGGCTCGAGCGCCGGCACCACCACGACATCGGCGACCGCATACGCGGCCGGCATGTCGGCGCAATGGCCGATCATGCGGCACAGCGTGTCGATGCCGTGCATGCGGGCTTGCCGGAGAACGCGGCGCGCGTAGCGCGCCTGTCCGCGGTCCTCGCCGTCGAACACGAAGGCGATTTTGCGGTCGCCGCAGCCGACCAACAGCCGCGCGGCATCGATCATGCTCATTTGCCCGTTCCACGGCGCGATGCGGCCCGAGACCAGCACCACGCGCATCTGTGGCAAATTCTCCACACCCGGCGCAGCGCCGCGATGCGGTCGGCGCTCACCGCCGCCGGGCTGAGGCCGATCACCCGGTCGCCGCGCGCCAGCGATCTGCCTAACTGCGTGCCGGGCCAGAAGTCTGTCGCCAGCTGGTCGGGGAACGACGTGACCAGGAACACCGGCATGCGGTCGGTGGCGGCGAGCGCGCTCCAGGCCGCAGCAGCGCTCTGGGTGTGCACGATATCGATGCGCTCGCTTGCAATCAGGTTCGCCAGACGCCGCGCATTTCCGCGGATGCGCAATGGATTGAACGTGTCGTTGCGCATCGACAGCCATTCGCCGCTGAAGGCGCGCAGTTCCCCGACCGCCGTCGCCGGCAACGATGGCGCGGGCGCCGGATTGCAACAACGCGAGTGTGATATCGACCGCGTTGTCGCCGGGCGGATCGTCACGCAGCGCCGACACCAGTTGTAAGATCGTGGCACCGGCGAGCGAGTGCCGCAAGGTGGCGGGGCTCATCGCCAATTTTCCTTGCGCATGATCTTGGTTAAAAACCGGTTACCACTTTTTGGGATCATGCGCTGGCCCCCCTTGCGTTCGGGGCCGGCTTGCGGCGAGAAGGTGCGAGCACGGAAATCGCGTTCATTCTTGAGTGACATAAGCGCCCATGAGCGAAGCTCGCCTGACATCCCTGACGATAGAATCGCCTCTGCCTGCGCGGACCATCGCCGTGCGTGCGCGCGAGGGCAAGAGCCCAGGTTTATTTTGGCTCGGCGGTTTCAAGTCCGACATGAAGGGCACCAAGGCACAGGCACTCGATCGCTGGGCCGAGGAGCAGTGCCGCGCCTGCGTACGGTTCGACTATTCCGGCCACGGCGAAACGGGCGGCGAGTTCAACGATGGAACGATCGGCCGCTGGCTGGAGGAAAGCATCGCGGTCTATGCGCGATTCGCGCAAGGCCCGCAGGTGGTCGTCGGCTCATCCATGGGCGGCTGGCTGGCCTTGCTGCTCGTGCGTGAACTGCGCAAACGCAAAGGCGCGGCGCCGATCGCCGGTATAGTGCTGATTGCGCCGGCGGTGGATTTCACCGAGGAACTGATGTGGAAGCCGTTCTCCGACGCGATCAAACGCGAGATCGAGGAAAAAGGCGTCTGGATGCGACCGTCGGAATATTCCGAGGGGCCCTATCCGATTACCAAGGGCCTGATCGAGGATGGCCGCAAGTATCTGCTATTTGGCGGGCTGATCGAAACGGGGTGCCCGGTGCACATCCTGCAAGGCGTGCAGGACCCCGATGTGCCGTGGCGGCACGCGGTCGAACTGGTCTCGCGCTTTGCCCGCGACGACGTGGTGCTCACGCTGATCAAGGACGGCGACCACCGGCTGTCGCGTCCGGAAGACCTCGAGCGGCTGATCGCGGCGGTGAAGGAGTTCTAAGCCAGCGCGGCGGCCCACTCGTCTTGCACGCAGTTGTCTGAATCCGATTTGCGTTGTGCCAACGCCACAAATTTTTCATGCGGTAGCAAACGGCCAAGCGCCCACACCGCGGCACCGCGCACTAGCGGCGAGGCATCGTCGAGCAGGCGCTCGGCCACGCTTGCGAGCGCGACGTCACCGGAATTGCCGACGGCGATCAGCACATTGCGCACGAAACGATCGCGGCCGGTGCGCTTAATCGAGGTCTTGGCAAACAGCGCGCGGAATTGCGCGTCGTCGAGGCGGGCAAGTTCCGCGAGCTTGGGCGCGCGCAGGGCGTTGCGCGCGGCGAGCTTGGCCTCGCGGCCTTGTACCGCGAACTTATTCCACGGACAAACCGCCAAGCAATCGTCGCAGCCATAGATACGGTTGCCCATAGCCGCGCGGAATTCACGTGGGATCGGTCCCTTGTGCTCGATGGTGAGATACGAAATGCAGCGCCGCGCATCAAGCCGATAAGGTTCCGGGAACGCCGCGGTTGGGCAAATATCGAGACAGGCGCGGCATGTGCCGCAACTGTCCGGCTCAGGTGCATCGGCCGGCAGATCGAGCGTGGTGAAGATAGAACCGAGGAACAGCCAAGATCCATATTGGCGAGAAACTAAATTTGTGTGCTTGCCCTGCCAGCCGAGACCGGCTCTGGCCGCGAACGGCTTTTCCATCACCGCCGCGGTGTCGACGAAAACTTTCACCTTGCCGCCGGCATTCTCGGTGAGCCAGCGCGCGACCTCCTTGAGCCGCGCCTTGATCAGCTCGTGATAGTCGTCGCCCTTGGCGTAGACCGAGATGACGGCGCGGTCGCCGCGTTTCAAAATCGTCAACGGGTCCTCGTCCGGCCCGTAATTCATGCCCAGCATGATCACCGAGCGCACGTCCGACCACAGCGCGCTGGGCGACGCGCGCCGCTCGGCGGTGCTTGCCATCCAGATCATGTCGCCATGGGCGCCGTCGGCGAGAAAGCGCTCCAGGCGCGCTTTGGCTTCCGGCACGGCGTCGGGCCGCGTCACCCCGGCCACGTCGAATCCGCGCGCCCGCGCGTGCGCGATGAGCGCGGCCTTGATCTTGTCGGGGTCAGTTAAAAATCTAGATCCGCGTAGCTTTTCGCCGGCGGCAGCCCAGCTAGCCTGTCGGCCAGGATCCCCCGGAACGAGGGCCGCGACTTCACCCGCGCGTACCAGTTCTTGGCGGCTTCGTCTGCGGTCCACGGCACATCGCCCAGGTAATCGGCGGCGGACAAATGCGCCGCCGCGGCAAGGTCGGCCAAGCTCAGCCGGTCGCCGGCGAGCCAATCGCGCGTGCGCACCAGCCAGCCGATATAGGCCAGATGATAGCGGATATTGTGGCGGGCGGCGCGCATCGCTTCGGTATCGGGTGGCCCGCCGCCCTGTTCCACCGTCATATGCCGCTTGAATACGCGCTCGCTGACCAGCGGGCCGCTGACTTCCGAATGGAATTTGTCGTTGAACCAGCTCGCCAGACGGCGCACCTCGACCCGTTCCCCGGGCGTCGCCGGCAGCAGGCGGTTCTCGCGCTCGGCGGTATGAGTCTCCTCGATATATTCCGCGATGATGGTGGCGCCCGGAATCGCCGGCTGGCCATCGGCCACCAGCACCGGGATTTGGCCGGCCGGATTGAGCAGCAGGAACTCCTCCCGCCGTTCCCAAAACCGTTCTTCGACCAGCCGCACTTCGATACCGTATTCGCCGAGGATCAGGCGCACATAGCGCGAGAAGGGGCATAGCGGATGATAAAACAGTGTCAGCATGGTTTTCCGGTTATGCGGCTTAGGCCGCGGCGGCTGGAATCGCTTAGCGCACTATAGAAAGCCGCCGCGTTGGAGCAACGAAAGCGGAGCAATTTAATGGCGGTTATGACTTTTTTCGTTGCCCCAATGATGGCATTGCGCCAAAAGCGCTGGCGCTTAGCGATTCCCCGCCGCGGCTTGAATGAGCCGACCCCTCTGGAGCACGACCCATGACCCTTCACGCCATACAGGCGGCCGGTCTGATCTCGACGAATATCGACCTGGTCAAGGCAGCCGTGCTCGGCTTCGTCGAAGGGCTGACCGAATACCTGCCGGTATCCTCGACCGGCCATCTGCTGCTGATGGAGCGCATCCTCGGCTGGGGCGACGATGCCTTCGGCAAGTCGTTCGCCATCCTGATCCAGCTCGGCGCCATCCTAGCGCTGCTCAGCATTTATTTCGGCCGCCTCTGGAATCTGGCGCGCAACATGTTCACCCAATGGGCGGCGGCGCGCTTCGTCATCGGCGTGCTGCTGGCGTTTCTGCCGGCCGCGGTGATCGGCGCGCTGGCCTATCCCATCATCAAGACTTATCTGTTCGACGTCCGCGTTGTCTGCGTCGCACTCATCATTGGCGGTTTCGTCTTGCTCTGGGTCGACCGGCTCGACCTGAAGCCGCGCTACCACGAATCGACCGAGTTCACGCTGCCGATGTATTTCGGCATCGGCGTTTGCCAATGCTTGTCCATGATTCCCGGCGTATCGCGCGCGGGCGCCACCATCGTCAGCGCCATGTTATTCGGCGCCGACCGCCGCTCGGCGGCGGAGTTCTCGTTCTGGCTGGCGATGCCGACCATGGTCGGCGCCTTCGCCTACGCTGCCTTCAAGGATCGCGCCGAGCTTGCTCACGGCAACATCGCGGCGATCGCCGTCGGTTTCATCTGTGCGTTCATCTTCGGATGGATCGTGGTGAAGACGTTCCTGGGCTACGTGCAGCGACATAATTTTGCGCTGTTCGCCTGGTGGCGCATCGTGGTCGGCGCCGTCGGGCTTTTGGCGATTTATTTTTGGTAAGACATCGCGCCGCGGCTGGTGGCCGCTGCGAGTTACGCGATGCGGCTTCTGAATTGGCCGGTCTTGCGGAAGCGCCAGAGATAAGACGGCACGATCGCCTCAATGGGCTCCGGCGAGATGCCGAGCCCTTGCAGCGTGCGGCCTTCCGCCTTGGCGGCTTCGGAAACTACATTGTCGACCCGCAGCAGCTCGACCTGATCAGGCGTGAGCGGCGGCTTCGGTATGTATTGCAGCAACGTTGCTTTGATCTTGGCGGCGAAGAACGGAACCGGCACCAGCAGTCGTTTGCGCTCGATCGTCGCCAGCACGTATCGCATTAGCTGCTCGAACGTCTTCACTTCCGGCCCGCCCAATTCATAGACCGTGCCGTTCCGCGCATTGCCGTCCACGGCTTCCGCGATCGCCGCGGCGACGTCGCCGACGAATACCGGCTGGAAGCGGGTCGTGCCGCCGCCGATCAGCGGCAGCGCCGGCGACATGCGCGCCAGCGCGGCGAAGCGGTTGAAGAAATCGTCCTCCGGCCCGAACATGACCGACGGCCGCATGATGACGGCCTGCGGCAGCGCGGCCAGCACCAGGCGTTCGGCCTCGGCCTTGGAGCGCGCGTAAGCGGCACGGGAGTGCGCGTCGGCGCCGATCGCCGACACATGCACCAGGCGCGCGCCATGGGCGCTCGCCGCCAACGCCACCTGCTCGGCGCCGTAGGCGTGGATAGTGTCGAAGCGTTGCCGCCCGCGCTCGAACAGGAGGCCGACTAGATTGATCAGTACCTGGGCGTCGCGCGCCGCAGCTTCCACCGATGGCGCGTAGCGAAGATTGGCCTGCACCGCGTGTATCTGGCCGACGCGGCCGAGCGGCTGTAAATGGTTGGCCAGATCGGGCCGGCGCACCGCTACCCGGATAAGGTAGTTCCGCTTGGCCAAAGCGCGCACCACGTGGCGGCCGAGAAAGCCCGAGCCGCCATAGATGGTGACGAGGGTTTCAGCGTTGCTTCTGGAGGTCATCGGCGCTCTCGCGAGCAAAGGGGGGTTGCAATTCGGGCAATACAGGATTGGCCGGGGGCTGTACAGGCCCGCAAATCGGCCGCGCAGGGCTGCAATGCGCTTCAATTGACAAGCCGAAAGCGGCTCCGTACCTAGTTCCGACGAGCCCAGGTGGCGGAATTGGTAGACGCACTAGTTTCAGGTACTAGCGCCGCGAGGCGTGAAGGTTCGAGTCCTTTCCTGGGCACCAGTTTTCCACCGCATGATCCCGAACAGTGGGCACCGGTTTTCGGAATAGATCATGCACAAGCAAGCCGGGTAGCCGAATGACCATCCGCCTGCATCGCGGCGATCTGCCTAATCTCTCCGCCTACAAGGGCGCGGTGGCGATCGACACCGAGACCATGGGTCTCGACCCCAACCGTGACCGGCTCTGCGTGGTGCAGCTCTCGCCCGGCGACGGCTCGGCCGACGTGGTGCAGATCGCGGCCGGGCAGCGCAAGGCGCCCAATATCGAAAAGCTACTGGCCGACAAGTCGATCATTAAGATTTTCCATTACGCGCGCTTCGATCTCGGCGTATTGGCCAAGGGCTTCGGCGTGATGGCCGAGCCGGTCTATTGCACAAAGATCGCCTCGCGGCTGGCGCGCACCTACACCGACAAGCACGGGCTCAAGGATCTGGCGCGTGAGGTGCTCGGCGTCGATCTGTCGAAGCAGCAGCAATTGTCCGACTGGGGCGGCGACGCGCTCAGCGACGCGCAGGTGGCCTATGCGGCGACCGACGTGCTGCACTTGCACGCGCTCAAGGAGAAGCTGGACGCGATGCTGGCGCGCGAGAACCGCGCCGAGCTGGCGGCAGCCTGCTTCCGCTTCCTGCCCGACCGGGTGCGCCTCGACCTCGCCGGCTGGGCGGCGGAAGATATTTTTTCGCACTCTGCCTAAGCTATTGTATTAAAGCCCGTATTCGTTGACGGTCGGCTGCCGCGCAGGGGCCATATTCGCACGTCAAGTTGCGTGGCGGGGCGTAAGGTGATTTCCGAAATCGAAATCGAATGGAGCCAAATGCCGAGCTTGGCAGGAACCGCGTGACCACAGCCCGAACCGATCCGGTGACTGCGCACCCTTATTGGAATATGGGCCGCGGCGACAGCGAACGCGCTTTTCGTTCCGCGCGCCGGCACAGCCACGCGGTTCGCATCTTGCGCGTCGCTATTCCGCTCGCGGTGATGCTTGGTTTCACCGGCATTTTTCTGATCACCTATTTCAATCCATTGCGCATGCTCGCCAAGCTGCCGGTCGATGTCGGCAATCTGGTGGTCTCCGGCACCAAGATCACCATGGACCACCCGCGACTGTCCGGCTTCACGGGGGATGCGCGCGCCTATGAGCTTTCCGCCGATGCGGCGAAGCAGGACCTGACCAAGCCGGACCTGATCGAATTGCGAAATATCCACGCCAAGGTGCAGATGCAGGACAAAAGCACGATGGAGGTGTCCGCGACCGCCGGCATCTATGACAGCAAGGGCGAGACCATCAAGCTCGACCAGAACATTGTGCTCAGCTCGTCCACCGGCTATCGCGGCCGGCTGAGCCAGGCGACGGTCGATATCCGCAAAGGCAACGTGCTGTCCGAGCAACCGGTCGAGATTGAGCTGCTGCAAGGCACGCTCAATGCCAACCGGCTGGAGATCGTCGATTCTGGCGATCTGGTGCGGTTCGACGGCGGCGTGAAAATGACCTTGATGCTCGGCGACACCGCGGCGTCGCAAGCCAAAACCGGAGTGCAATGACCGTGCTGCGTCATCCGGTCCTGATCGTCGTTGCGTTGCTGGCCATGTTGCTGATCTTGGCCGGCGTGCCGCTGCACGCGCAGCCATCGAAAGGGCCGCCGAACGCGCTGCAGGGTTTTTCGCAGAATCATGATCAACCGGTGCATATCGAGGCGGCGACGCTGGAAGTGCGCGACAAGGATAAGGTGGCGACCTTCAGCGGCGATGTGCACGTGACGCAGGGCGACACTAACCTGCGCTGCAAAGCACTGGTGGTGTTCTACGAACAAAACGACGCCACCGCCGACAAGGGCAAGAGCTTGAAGGCGGCCAGCCCCGGCCCCGGCGGCCAGCAGAGGATCAAGCGGCTGGAAGCGCGCGGCGGGGTGGTGGTGACGCAGAAGGAGCAAACCGCGACCGGCGAGACTGGCGTGTTCGACATGAAGACCAATACCGTCACGCTCAACGGCAAGGTGGTGATGACGCAGGGTCAGAACGTGTTGCGCGGAGACAGGCTGGTGGTCGATCTGACCAGCGGCGTATCGCGGGTGGAATCGGGCAAGAACGGGCAAGGCCGGGTGGAGGGGTTGTTTCTGCCCGGCAATGCGGCGCCCAATCTCACTCCGGGCAGCGGTGGCGGGGCGGTTCCACGATCGCCGGCACCGGCGTCGGCGCGGCAACCTAATTGACCCGAAATGCTCTCGCAGCCGGTCCGGCCGCTCGCTGCTGCGAGGAATCAGCTAATGTGGCGCGCCCGGCAATGATGGCTGATCGGCCGGCTCGGAACAGAGCATGATCCCGAAAAATGGGAACCGGTTTTCGGATGAGATCATGATCAAGGAAAATCGCCGCGAGGTAGCCCGGTGAACATCCTTTCGTTGTTTCGACGTCGGCCACAGCCCGTCCGCCGTACGATCCAGCAACCGGCTGGGCCCGTGATCCGCCAGATCACCCCGGCCACGGTGAATGCGCAGGCGCAGCCCGCGCGTCAGGCCAACGCCAATGCGCAACAACCTGTGGCCAATCGCCCGCGCCGCGACGGGGATGGCCGGCAAGCGGCCCGCCCCGCTTATCTCTCCATCCACGGCGTGGAGAAGAGCTTCGGCGGCCGCATGGTGGTTAAGGGCGTCACCCTTTATGTGCGGCGGGGTGAGGTGGTCGGTCTGCTGGGGCCGAACGGCGCTGGCAAGACCACGGTGTTCTACATGATCACCGGCCTGATCAACGCCGACCGCGGCCGCATCGAGCTCGACGGCTATAACGTCACCGCGCTGCCGATGTATCAGCGTGCGCGGCTCGGCATTGGTTACCTGCCGCAGGAGGCCTCGATCTTTCGCGGCCTCAACGTCGAGGACAATATCCGCTCGGTGCTGGAAGTCGTCGAGCCGGATCGCCGACGGCGCGAAGCCGATCTCAACGCGCTGATGGAAGAATTCAACATCGCGCGCCTGCGCAAGACGTCGACCATCGCGCTGTCCGGGGGCGAGCGTCGCCGCGTCGAGATCGCCCGCGCGCTGGCGACGCGGCCAAGCTACATGCTGCTGGATGAGCCGTTCGCTGGCATCGACCCGATCGCGGTTGGCGACATCCAGGCGCTGGTGCGGCACCTGACCAATCGCGGCATCGGCGTTCTGATCACCGACCACAATGTGCGCGAGACGCTCGGGCTGACCGACCGTGCCTACATCATCTATTCCGGTGAAGTGCTGATGGAGGGCCGGACCGACGACATCGTCAACAATCCCGACGTGCGCCGGCTCTATCTGGGCGAAGAATTCAAGCTCTAGTCCGGGTTTTACGCACAATATTTGTTCAATGCCGCATTGCGGAATCGCATACCGCTGGCGGAAAAGACCTGCTATAAGCAAACACAAGCAAGAATCGGACCAGTTTCCGTGGGAAAACCCTATGGCGTTGTCGCAAAGACTGGAGTTCCGCCAGACCCATGCGCTGGTAATGACGCCGCAGCTGATGCAGGCCATCAAGCTGCTGCAGCTCTCCAGTCTTGACCTTGCCGCCTATGTGGAAGCCGAGTTGGAAAAAAATCCTTTGCTCGAGCGCGCCAATGACGACGACGAAGCGCCGGCGGGTGCCGCCGAGCCGGAAGGCTCCGCGACCGAAAGCGGTGAAGGCGGCGAGGGCGGTGAGGAGGCCGCGGCTACGTCGGACTGGATCGGCCAGGACATGGAGACCAGCCGCAGCTCCATGGAAGAGGGGCTCGGCACCGAACTTGAAAATGTTTTCCCGGACGATGGCGGCGAGATAAGCGCGAAGCTGGAGATGCTGCCGCCGGCCTATTCGGAATGGTCCGGCGCGGGCACCCGCGGCAGCGAGGACAGCGCCTACAACCTGGAAGCTTACGTCACCGCCGAGATTACGCTGGCCGCTCACCTCGCCGAGCAGATGGCACTGGCGATTTCCGATCCGGCCAGCCGCATGATCGGGCAATACCTGATCAATATGGTGGACGAGGCCGGCTACCTCACCGGCGATCTCGACGCCGTCGCCGACAAGCTCGGCGCGCCGCGCGCCAATGTCGAGGCCGTGCTTGCCATCCTGCAGACGCTCGATCCGCCCGGGGTATGCGCACGCAATCTCACCGAATGTCTCGCGCTCCAGCTCAAGGACCGCGACCGTTTCGATCCGGCGATGCGCACGCTAGTGGGGTATCTCGATCTCTTGGCCAAGCGCGATCTCGCCGCCTTGCGCCGACTGTGCGGTGTCAACGAGGAGGATCTCGCCGATATGATCGTCGAGATTCGCCATCTCAATCCCAAGCCGGGCCTGGTCTTCGGCTCGACGCTGGTGCAGCCGATCGTGCCGGATGTGTATGTGCGGGCGGCGTCCGACGGCACCTGGCAGGTCGAGCTCAATTCCGACACGCTGCCGAAAGTCCTCATCAGCCAACGCTATTTCACGCAAGTCTCAAAGACCACGCGCAGCGACAAAGATAAGACCTATCTCGCCGATTGTTTGCAGACCGCGACCTGGCTGGTACGCGCGCTCGACCAGCGGGCGAAAACCATTCTCAAAGTGTCGAGCGAGATCGTTCATCAGCAGGACGCTTTCTTCGCCAAGGGCGTGCAGCATCTGCGGCCGCTCAATCTCAAGACCGTCGCCGACGCCATCAGCATGCACGAGTCAACCGTGTCGCGCGTGACCGCCAACAAATACATGGCCACCAGCCGTGGCATCTTCGAGCTGAAATATTTCTTCACCTCGTCGATTGCGTCTGCCGATGGCGGCGAGGCGCATTCCGCCGAAGCCGTGCGCCATCGCATCCGCCAGATAATCGACGCCGAGACCCCCGCCGACGTGCTCTCAGACGATACGATCGTCGACAAACTGCGCGGGGCCGGCATCGACATCGCGCGCCGCACCGTCGCCAAGTACCGCGAGGCGATGCGCATCCCATCGTCGGTGCAGCGGCGGCGCGAGAAGCAGGCGGCGGCGTTGTGAACGCACTATCTGGCGGCGCATTGACCTTTAGCTGAACATTCCCTAGCTGAAATAGTCAAACGGGCAAAAAAATGGAGGCAAACCAATGCCTTTCCGCGTTTCGGGCAAGAACATCAACATCGGCACGGCCCTGCGACAGCGAATCGTCGACCGTGTCGAAGAGGCGATGTCGAAATATTTCCGGGGCGGCTATTCCGGGCATGCCACCGTCGGCAAGGACGGCTTCGGATTTCACACAGAATGCGTGTTGCACCTGGATTCCGGCACGCTGCTCGAAGCCGAGGGAATGGCGGCCGACGCCTATGAAAGCGCGGATCAGGCCGCAGTCCACATCGAAAAGCGGCTGCGGCGCTATAAGCGCCGCCGTAAGGACCACCAGGCCCAACGCGGCGGCTGAAAAATCAAAAAATGCAAGAAAAAGGGGCAGGCAATGCCCGGCCCCGGCCATTGACGCCACCGCGGACCGTCCTTAAGGTCCGCCGCCTTCAACATCCCTTGCAATTCCGCGCTGCCTTTTCCGATCATTGGCCATGTCCATGACGCTCACCGATCTCGTCGCGCCAAATGCGATTATTCCGGCGCTCAAGGTCAACAACAAGAAGCAAGCGATCCAGGAACTCGCCGCCCGCGCGGCCGAGCTCACGGGTCAGAATGAGCGAGCGATTCTGGAAATCCTGCTGCAGCGCGAGAAGCTCGGTTCTACTGCGGTCGGCAATGGCATCGCCATTCCGCACGGCAAGTTGCCCAAGCTCGGCCGCCTGTGCGGATTGTTCGCGCGGCTGGAGCGCGGCATCGATTTCGAGGCGCTCGACGGCCAGCCGGTCGATCTCATTTTTCTGTTGCTGGCGCCGGAAGCCGCCGGCGCCGATCACCTCAAAGCGCTCGCCCGCGTGGCGCGCCTGCTGCGCGACCCCGAGATCGCGCGCAAGCTGCGCGACTCGCGCGATGCCGACGCGCTCTATGCTGTGCTGGCGATGCCGGCAGCGAGCAGCGCGGCATAGCGGCAGTCGTCATCATCCGCTAAACCGGACGATCCAATAGCTACCGACGTATCGGATTTTATTTTTAATCACACCGATTACTGGATGCTCCGCCTTCGCGGGGCATGACAGTATTGGTCAGTGCACGCTGACGGCCTCGAGCTCCTGGCTCCAGGCATTGGCTAGCGCGGCTTCGCGCGTGTCGGTCAACATGATCGGCGTGCCGTCCGCGCCGTGCAGGGCAAATAGCTTGATGCCGGGCGCGATCTTCGGCGCCTGCGGAAACAAGTTGGCGACGTCCTCGGAATTGATCGCCTTGACGTAAGCCAGGCGGCCGTCGCCGAGATGCGCCAGCGCTTCCTGCGTGATCGCCGGGTTGGTCATATTTGTTTCAGTCATCTTGTCTTTGTTCATGGCCCTCGACTCCTTTCATTAAACGCTCGACGCGGTCGAGTCCTGTTTTCACGAATGCATCATTCCAGCTCGTTGATCGAGATCGTCTTCACAATCCGCTCGGCTTGCGGCCGCACCAGATCGATCGACAACAGCCCGTTCTTCAGGTCGGCGCCCAGCACCTCCATGCCGTCCGCCAGCACGAAGGTGCGCTGGAATTGGCGCGCGGCGATGCCGCGGTGGAGATATTGCCGGCTCTTGTCGTCCTGCTGCCGTCCGCGGATCACCAGCTGACTTTCCTCGACGCAGACGTCGAGTTGATCGCGGGTGAAGCCTGCGACGGCAAGCGTGATGCGGAGCCGCTCCGGGTTTTGCCCATCGCGCGCCAGCCGTTCGATGTTGTAAGGCGGGTAGCCGTCGGCCCCCTTGGCGACGCGGTCGAGCACGCGCTCGATCTCATCGAAGCCCAGCAGGAACGGGCTGGATAGTGACGGAACTCGTGACATGGTCTCAAAGCCCTCGCATGAAGCGACTTTGACGGGGCCCCTTGCGGGCACCCCAACCGAACGGCAGCCGCCGTCCGGTCGCTGCTAATATGGGCAGGGTGAGTTAAAGGTTCAAGAACAAGGGGAATTCGGCCTGGAGGGCCCTATAATCGGCCGCCAACCGGGGACTTTCATGCCAGATCAGTTGTCTATACCGGCCCTCGTCGTGCGGGCCATCCGGGCCACACCGGTCGAGGTTCCGCTCAACTTCGTGCTCGGCACCAGCCGTGGTGCATTCCGCCAGGCGCCGCTGCTGCTGATCGACCTGGAGACCGAGCAGGGGGTCACCGGCCACTCTTACCTGTTCTGCTATTTGCGCGCGGCGGCGCCGGCGATCATGAGCCTGCTTAGCGAAGTCGAGACCGTGACCAAGGGCGACAAGGTCGATCCGGCCGCGCTGTGGGCCAAGCTCTCCGGCCGTTTCGCTTTGATCGGCGTACAGGGCATCGTGCGCATGGCGCTGGCCGGTTTCGATGTCGCCTGTTGGGACGCGGTGGCCGTTGCCGCCGGCGTGCCGCTTGTCCGCATGCTCGGCGCCGAGCCGAAGCCGATCCCGGCTTACAACAGTTGCGGGCTCGGCCTAATGGACGATTTCGGCGCGCTCGCCGCCGAGGCCGAGAAACTGCTGGCCGTCGGCATCTTCCACGCAGTCAAGCTGCGCCTCGGCTATGCGACGCTGGAACGCGATATCGCCGCCGTGCACGCGGTGCGCAAGCAAATCGGCGGCGATGTGCATCTGATGATCGACTACAATCAGGTGCTCACCGTGGATGACGCGCTAGCGCGCGGCCGCGCGCTCGATGCGGAAAACATTTATTGGCTTGAGGAGCCGATCCGCCACGACGACTATGCCGGCGCCGCCCGGCTCGCGCGCGAGCTGAAAGTCCCGATCCAGATCGGCGAGAATTTCTCTTTACCCGCCGGCATGGCGGCCGCGCTCGAGCAGGCGAAGACAGATTATGTAATGCCCGATCTCGAGCGTATCGGCGGCGTCACCGGCTGGCAGCAGGCGGCGGAGCTGGCTGCCGTAAACCGCATCAAGATGTCGTCGCATCTGTTTCCGGAGGCGAGCGCGCATCTACTCGCCGCCACGCCGACTGGCCATTTCCTCGAATATGTCGACTGGGCGAACGTGCTGCTGCAGGAGCCGCTTAAGATTATCGATGGCCACGCGATCGTCACCGAGCGTCCAGGCAATGGCATAGCGTGGAACGAAGAGGCGGTCGATCGCTACCGCATCAACTAAATTTGCTTGCGCATGATCTTTTCCGAAAACCGGTTCCTACTTTTCGTGATCATGCGCTATCCAAGCTTCAGCTTGAACAGCTTGATCGCATTGGCGCGGCCGACTTTCACCCGGTCGGCCTCGCTGATCGTGGCTGTGTCGAACCACTGCGCGCCTTCGCCCACATCCTCGAACGGCCAGTCGACCGAAAACATCACGCGCTCGGCGCCCATCTCGGTCATGGCATTGACCAGCGAGGGGGTGTGGAAGTTGCCGGACGTGGTGAGATGGAAATGCTTGCGGAAATAATCCGCGACGCCTTTTTTCGCGGCGTATTTATGCGGCGCCTTCATCCAGCCGTTGCGATTGTCGATGCGCCAGAGCTGCACCGTGATGCCCTCGCCGAGATGGCCGAGCACCATCTTCAGACGCGGATGCTCGTCGAACAATCCGCTGCCGATCAAGCGCAGCGCATGCACGGCAGTCTCAGCCGAGAACGCCCAATTCGGCCCGAGCAGCCAGGAATGGCCTTCGTATTGCCTGGTCCAGCTCGGCAGCGGATTGCGCGGGTGCAGGTAGAACGGTACGTCGAGCGCCTCGACCACGCGCCAGAACGGCCGGTATTGCGGAAGATCGTAATAGGTCACGTTGTCCGGCGTTGCGATTTGCGAAAAGCCGTTGACCAGCGCGCCGACAAACCCAAGTTCCTTGATGCAGCGGGTGAGTTCGGCAGTGGCGGCTTCCGGATCCTGCATTGGCAACGCCGCAAAACTGGCGAAACGGTCGGGCTGCTTGCGCACTTCGGCGGCAAGCACGTCGTTGGCCTGCTTGGCGACGGCGATCGCGGTCTTGACGTCGTGGATCGCCTGCACCGCCGGTGCATTAAGCGACAGGATCATCATTTCGATGCCGTGCTTGTCCATTTCGCGCAGGCGCGTGTCCTGCACGTCGAGCAGACGTGGACCCAGGTCGTTCCACACATGTGCGCCGAACAATTGCGAATCGGCGAGCGTGGCGTCGATGGCGACGTGTTCCTCAAGCGCGATCTTGCCTTGCATGTCGTATTCCCCCGCGGCTTTTCCGGCATCATGCAATGCCGCAGCGGCCGCTGTCAGCAACGCCGCATTGTGCCGCTCATAAAAAAGCCGCCCCGGGCGGGCGGCATCTTTTTAGCCTTTAGGTCTCGTTCTTTGGGCTTGCCGAGCTGTAGCTCGCGAAGCGAGCGAAAACTGGTGGAGCCAGGCGGGATCGAACCGCCGACCTCGTGAATGCCATTCACGCGCTCTCCCATCTGAGCTATGGCCCCAATTCGCAATTTTTCTTGCCGCTTTTAGGAAACGCGCGCGGCCGTGCGGCGGCGTCAGGTCTCCTCTTCCTTCTCGATCGTCTCGCCGATGATGTCGGTCACATCGGGATCGCCTTCTTCCTCTTCTTCGATGAAGGCGGCATCGTCGAGGCTCTCGTCGATCTCGACCTCTTCGCCTTCGGCGGCCGCTGCCGCGCCTTCCGCCGCCGGCTTCTTGCCCTGCTGTTCGGCCTCGGCGTCTTCGAGCGAGACGAATTCGGCATCCGGGGTCTCGGGCACGACCACCTCGGGCTCCGGCACGGGCGCGGGGCGCGCGACCGGCGCCGGCGCCGCCGGCTCGGGCCGCGAGCGAGACGGCGTTGGAACGACGATCGGTACGACCTTGCCGGTATAGGGAGAAATCACCGGCGTTTTGCCGAGATCGTAGAACTTGCGGCCGGTTTCCGGACAGATGCGCTTGGTGCCGAGTTCAGCTTTCGCCACGGTCAGGTTCCTCAATATGGTCGGTAAATCGGTGTTTCACTTGGCTATTTGCAGCGCACCTGTCAATAGCGCAGGCGGCCCCGAATCGGCCGGAACGGCGGGATGACGCGCCGCGCAGGCGCGTGGTAGGACGGCGCGGCTCGTTAAGGATAGCGCTGGTGAACCCTGCAAATTTGACACCGTTGACCGCCCGCTGCGGCGGCCCCTTGCAGGGCCGTACCAGGGTGCCGGGGGACAAATCGATCTCGCACCGGGCCCTGATTCTCGGGGCGTTGACGGTCGGTGAGAGCACGGTTGCCGGCCTTTTGGAAGGCGAGGACGTGCTGCATACCGCCGCGGCCATGCGTGCGCTCGGCGCCCGGCTGGAGCGCACGGGCGAGGGCGCGTGGCGCATCCATGGCGTCGGTGTCGGGGGCTTCGCGCAACCCGTCAGCCCGCTCGATTTCGGCAATTCCGGCACCGGGGTGCGGCTGGCGTTCGGCGCGGTTGCCGGCTCGCCGGTAACCGCGACCTTTATCGGCGATGCCTCCTTGAGTAAGCGGCCGATGCGGCGCGTGCTCGACCCGCTGGAGCGGATGGGCGCGCGCGAGATCGAGGCCGCCGAGGGCGGCCGGCTGCCGCTCACGCTGCAAGGCGCCGAGGATCCTATTCCGATCACCTACGAACCGCCGGTGCCGTCGGCGCAGCTCAAGTCGGCGGTATTGTTTGCCGGCCTGGCCGCGCCGGGCGAGACCACAGTGATCGAAGTGGAGGCCACCCGCGACCACACCGAACGGCTGCTGAAACATTTCGGCGCCAAGCTGACCAGCAAGCCGTATGGCGAGCATGGCCGCCGCATAACCTTGCAAGGCCAGCCCGAGCTCGAGCCGGCCAATGTGGTGGTGCCGGCCGATCCCTCGTCGGCGGCATTCCCGATGGTGGCGGGGTTGCTCGTGCCCGGCTCCGATCTCATCCTCGAAGCGGTGATGACCAATCCGCTGCGCACCGGGCTGCTGACGACGCTGCGCGAGATGGGCGCCACTATCGAGGCGGTGGCGACGCGCGATGACGGCGGCGAGGAGGTCGCCGATCTGCGCGTGCGTACGTCGGCGCTCAAGGGCGTCGACGTGCCGGCTGAGCGCGCGCCCTCGATGATCGACGAATATCCGATCTTGGCGGTGGCCGCCGCGTTCGCGCAAGGCGTCACCCGCATGCGGGGCTTAAAGGAATTGCGCGTCAAGGAATCTGACCGACTTGACGCCACCGCGGCCATGCTACGCGCCAACGGCGTCACCGTCGAGATCGAAGGCGATGATCTGATCGTGCAGGGCAAGGCCAACGTCGCCGGCGGCGGCGAAGTCGCCACCCACATGGATCATCGCATCGCCATGGCGGCGCTGGTGATGGGCTTGTCCACCGACAATCCGGTGCGCATCGACGATAGCGCGTTCATCGCCACCAGCTTCCCCGGCTTCGTCGAGCTGATGCGCGCGCTCGGCGCGGATTTGTCATGATCATCGCCATCGATGGACCGGCCGCGTCGGGCAAGGGCACGCTCGGCAAGCGGTTGGCCGCCCATTATGGCCTTCGCCATCTCGACACCGGGCTGATCTACCGCGCGGTGGCGAAGGGCGTGCTCGATGCCGGCCGTCGCCCGGACGACAAAGCCGCCGCGGTCGCTGCCGCCAAGGCACTCGATCCGGCGCGCTTCGACGACGAACTCGCGCTCAAGACCCACGCGGTGGGCGAGGCGGCCTCGATGGTCTCCACAATTCCCGAAGTGCGCGCGGCCTTGCTCGCGTTCCAGCGCGATTTCGCCGCCCAGCCGCCCGGCGCCGTGCTCGACGGCCGCGATATCGGCACTGTCATCTGCCCCGATGCCGACGTGAAGATTTACGTGACTGCCACGCCGGAGGTGCGCGCCAGCCGCCGGGCCGCCGAATACCAGGCCCAGGGGCGGGATATCGACGAGGCCGCGGTGCTGGCCGACATCATCAAACGGGACGAACGCGACAGCCAACGCGACGCGGCGCCCCTGAAACAGGCTAATGACGCGCACTTGCTCGATACCACGCATTTAGCTATAGACCTGGCCATCCGGGCCGCCATCGACATCGTCGAGGCCACCCGAGCGGGCCGAGGGCGCGGTTAACGCCCCTCGATGTTGGAGGACAAAGCCCCGCTCGAGCCTCTGCGTTGGGCGCCTGACCGAACCATCGTTCCGAAAGCACGGTTTTAGCGCCGGCCATCCGGGATTCCGGAGGCTGCCGTTGGTCTGCGGGATCAACGGCCCGCGCATTCGGAATGCAATTTTCAACCCGCCGGCGCGCCGCTTTTAGGAGAACTTATGGCCACCGCTGCTGCACCCACGCGTGAGGACTTTGCCAAGCTGCTCGACGAATCGTTCGGGACCGGAAACCTGCAGGAAGGTGCGGTCATCAAGGGCAAGGTCGTCGGCATCGAAAAGGATCTCGCCGTCATCGACGTCGGGCTGAAGACCGAAGGGCGCGTGGCACTGCGCGAATTCGCGGGGCCGGGACGGCAAAACGAGATCAAGATCGGCGACGAGGTCGAGGTCTATCTGGAGCGCGTCGAGAATGCGCTCGGCGAGGCGGTGCTGTCACGCGACAAGGCGCGGCGCGAGGAAAGCTGGGGCAAGTTAGAGACCGCGTTCAAGAACAACGAAAAGGTTACCGGTGTCATCTTCAATCAGGTCAAGGGCGGCTTCACCGTCGATCTCGACGGCGCCGTGGCGTTCCTGCCGCGCAGCCAGGTGGACATCCGGCCGATCCGCGACGTTACGCCATTGATGAACGTCAACCAGCCGTTCCAGATTTTGAAAATGGATCGCCGCCGCGGCAACATCGTGGTCTCCCGCCGCACCGTTCTGGAAGAGACCCGCGCCGAGCAGCGCCAAGAACTGGTGCAGAACCTCGAAGAGGGTCAGGTCATCGACGGCGTGGTCAAGAACATCACCGACTACGGCGCGTTCGTCGACCTCGGCGGCATCGACGGCCTGCTGCACGTCACCGACATCGCCTGGCGGCGGGTCAATCACCCGACCGAGGTGCTCAATATTGGCCAGCAGGTGAAGGTCAAGATCATCAAGATCAACCACGAGACCCACCGCATCTCGCTCGGCATGAAGCAATTGCTCGACGACCCATGGCAGGGCATAGAAGCCAAGTTCCCGGTCGGAACGAAGTTCAAGGGTCGCGTCACCAACATCACCGACTACGGCGCGTTCGTCGAATTGGAGCCGGGTATCGAGGGACTGATCCACGTCTCGGAAATGTCGTGGACCAAGAAGAACGTCCATCCCGGCAAGATCGTCTCGACATCGCAAGAGGTCGAGGTGCAGATCCTTGAAGTCGATCCGGTCAAGCGCCGCATTTCGCTCGGCCTCAAGCAGACCATGCGTAATCCGTGGGAGGTGTTCGTCGAAAAGCATCCGCCGGGTTCGACGGTGGAAGGCGAGGTCAAGAACAAGACCGAGTTTGGCCTGTTCCTCGGTCTCGACGGCGACGTGGACGGCATGGTCCACCTCTCCGATCTCGACTGGAAGCGTCCGGGCGAGCAGGTGATCGAGGAATACAAGAAGGGCGACATGGTCAAGGCGCAAGTGCTTGACGTCGACGTCGAGAAGGAGCGCATTTCGCTCGGCATCAAGCAGCTCGCGGGCGACCCCATGGAGTCCGCCGGCGATCTCAAGAAGGGGTCGGTGGTTACCTGCGAGGTTACCGAGGTGAAGGAGGCCGGCATCGAGGTCAAGATTACCGGCACCGACCTGACTGCCTTCATCCGCCGCGCCGATCTTGCGCGCGACCGCGGCGAGCAACGCCCCGAGCGCTTCGCAGCCGGCCAGAAGGTGGACGCCCGCGTCACTCAGTTCGATCGCAAGACCCACAAGGTCGGCGTCTCCATCAAGGCGCTCGAAGTCGCCGAGGAGAAGGAAGCAATCGCGCAATACGGCACCACCGATTCCGGTGCTTCGCTTGGCGACATCCTGGGCGCCGCGCTCAAGCAGCGCGACGACAAGCCCGAAACCGAAAAGGCCGAGGAATAGGCCATCGGCCGGCCAGTTCCATGCCTAGCCAAAGTCACCCCCGGGCTTGACCCGGGGGTTTTTCTTACCGACATCACATTGCCAAAAGCCGGTCGGATACCGCCGGTTCGCTGTAATATCCGGGGCGCGATTCGACTTTAGAGGACGAACCCCATGTCGCTCGATGCTGATGCCATCGTCGATCGCCGCCGCATGCGACGCAAGCTCACCTTCTGGCGCGTCAGCGCGCTGCTGATTGCGCTACTCGCGCTGGTCGGCCTAGCCGCCGCGCTGGTGCCCGGCGGCGGGTTGACGGCGACCGGCGCCTACATCGCCCGCATCAAGGTGCAGGGCCTGATCCGCGGCAATCAGGACCGCGTCGAGGCGATCGAGCGGCTCGCGCAGTCGCGCGCGCGGGCGGTGATCGTGCATATCGATTCGCCCGGCGGCACCACGGCCGGCTCCGAGCAGCTTTATGACTCGCTGCGCGCCTTGCAGACGAAGAAGCCGATGGTGGTGGTGGTCGACGGCCTGGCCGCTTCCGGCGCCTATATCGCGGCGCTGTCCGGCGAATTCATCATCGCGCAGGACACTTCGCTGGTCGGCTCGATTGGCGTGCTGTTTCAGTATCCCAACTTCACCGACGTGCTCAAAACCATCGGCATCAAGGTCGAGGAGGTGAAATCATCGCCGCTCAAGGCCGCGCCTAGCGGCTTCGAGCCGACCAGCCCGGCGGCGCGCGCCGCCATCGAGGCGATCGTGTTCGACTCCTATGCCTGGTTCAAAGACCTGGTGAAGGACCGCCGCAAGATGGACGATGCGCAGCTCGCCGCGGTGGCGGACGGGCGCGTCTTTACCGGCCGCCAGGGCGTTGGCCTCAAGCTGGTGGATAGCCTCGGCAACGAAAAGACCGCACTAGCCTGGCTGGAGAAGGAAAAGAAGGTCCCGGCCTCGACGCCGGTGCGCGATTACTCGCTGGAGCCGCGATTCAGTGAGCTTTCCTTCCTCCACGTCGCCGCCTGGACCTTTGAGGCAGTGGGTTTGAGCGCCATGGCGCACCGCATCGAGGCGTGGGGTTCGGTGCAAGCGATCGAGCGCCTCAATCTTGACGGTCTCTTGGCGCTTTGGCACCCTCCCTTCGCCAACTGATCCCTGATCGAGCAAGGCGGCCGCAATGATCAAGTCCGAACTTGTGCAACGTATCGCCGCCCAGAATCCCCATCTTTATCAGCGCGACGTCGAGAACATCGTCAACGCGATCCTCGGCGAAATCACCAATGCTATGGCCCGCGGTGATCGCGTCGAGCTGCGCGGCTTCGGCGCCTTCTCAGTCAAGCATCGGCCGGCCCGCACCGGGCGTAATCCGCGCACCGGCGCCCATGTCTCGGTCGAGCAGAAATCGGTGCCGTTCTTCAAGACCGGCAAAGAAATGCGTGAGCGGCTGAACAAGACCAGCCCGGCATAAGCGGCCTCTGCAACGCAGCCTATCCATTTTCCGTCATGCCCGGCCTTGTGCCGGGCATCCACGTCTTGGAAACTACCACTGATCATAAGGCGTGGATGGCCGGGACGAGCCCGGCCATGACGAAGAGGGCAAAGCCGGTGTTCCGCAAAATCGTCACGGCAATCATCGTCGTCCCGCTGGTCGCGGTCATCGTCGCCTTCGCGGTGGCCAACCGGCAGGCGGTGACAGTGTCGTTCGATCCGTTCTCGTCGGCGAGCCCGGCCTATGCAGCGACCCTGCCGCTGTTCGCGATCATCTTCGCGGTGTTGATCCTCGGCGTGCTGATCGGCGGCATCGCCGCCTGGATCGGCCAGCGCAAATGGCGGCGCGCCGCCCGCCGGCTCGACGGCGAGGTGCGCGCGCTGCACGACGAAATGGACACCATCCGCCGCCGCTTCGGCACGACCGAGCAAGCCGTCGCGCCTCAGGAGTTCGCCCCGCTACCCGTCATTCCGGGGCCGATTCCTTAACGCGGCCTGGAGGGTTCCGCTTTGCGGCGGGGTGGAGAAGGCGGTAGAACGCGCCTCACCATGGCATTGACCGTCAAAATCTGCGGTTTGAAGACTCCGGAAGCGCTTGATGTGGCGCTGGAATCCGGCGCCGATCTGGTCGGCTTCGTATTCTTTGCACCGAGCCCGCGCCACCTCGGGCTGCCGGCCGCGCGCTTGCTTGGTGAACGCGTCAGTGGCCGCGCCGGCAAGGCCGCGCTCACCGTCGATGCCGACGACGAGACGCTGGACGCCATCGTCAAAACACTGAAGCCCGACATGATGCAATTGCACGGCAGCGAGCCGCCCGCGCGGGTAGCGGCGGTGCGCTCGCGTTTCGGCCTGCCGGTGATGAAGGCGCTGCCGATCGCGGAGCGGCGCGATCTGTCGCCGATCCTCATTTACGCCAAGGTGGCTGACCGGCTGATCTTCGATGCGTGCGCGCCGCAGGACGCCACGCGGCCCGGCGGGCTGGGCCAGCCGTTCGACTGGACATTGCTCAAGGGCATCGATCCGGGAATTCCGTTCATGCTATCGGGCGGGCTCGACGCGGGCAATGTCGCCGAAGCATTGCGCATCACGCGCGCGCCGGGCGTCGATGTCTCATCGGGTGTCGAGCGCGCGCCCGGCGAAAAGGATCCGGACAAGATCCGTGCTTTCATCCGCGCCGCGCGCGTGGCCGAGGCCGAGCTTGCGAAAGTTAGCGCATGACCGCGCAACAGCCCAATTCATTTCGCACCGGCCCCGACGAACGCGGGCACTTCGGCATCTATGGCGGCCGCTTTGTCGCCGAGACACTGATGCCGCTGATCCTCGATTTGGAGAAAGCCTACGCCGCCGCTAAGGCCGATCCGAAATTCCAGAAGGAAATGGACGGCCATCTGGCGAACTATGTCGGGCGGCCGTCGCCGCTTTATTTTGCGGAACGTCTTACGCAACACTGCGGCGGCGCCAAAATTTATTTCAAGCGCGAGGAGCTCAACCACACCGGTGCGCACAAGGTGAACAATGTGCTGGGTCAGATCATGTTGGCTTTGCGCATGGGCAAGACCCGCATCATCGCCGAGACCGGCGCCGGCATGCATGGCGTCGCCGCCGCCACGCTGTGTGCCAAATTCGGATTGCCGTGCATCGTCTACATGGGCTCAGTCGATGTCGAACGGCAGAAGCCGAACGTGCTGAGGATGAAGATGCTCGGGGCCGAGGTTCGCGCCGTCGAGTCGGGTTCTAAGACGCTAAAAGACGCCATGAACGAAGCGTTGCGCGACTGGGTAACTAACGTCACAGACACGTTTTATTGCATCGGCACCGTCGCTGGCCCGCACCCTTATCCCGCTATGGTGCGCGATTTCCAGTGTGTCATTGGCCGCGAAACCCGCGAGCAGATGCAGACCGCCGAAGGCCGCTTGCCGGATTCGCTGATCGCCTGCATCGGCGGCGGCTCCAATGCCATGGGCCTGTTCCATCCGTTTCTCGACGAGCGCGCGATCGAAATCTATGGCGTGGAAGCGGCGGGCCACGGCCTCAAAAGCGGTCAGCACGCGGCTTCGATCGCCGGGGGCAAGCCCGGCGTACTGCACGGAAATCGCACTTACTTGCTGATGAACGACGACGGCCAGATCGAAGAAGCGCATTCGATTTCCGCCGGCCTCGACTATCCCGGCATCGGGCCGGAGCACGCCTGGCTCAACGACCTAGGCCGCGTGAAATTCCTCTCGGCGACCGACGACGAAGCGGTGGCGGCGTTCCAGCTTTGCAGCAAGCTCGAAGGCATTATCCCGGCGCTCGAGCCGGCGCATGCGCTCGCGCGCGTATTCGACCTCGCACCTACGAAGCCGAAAGATCACCTGATGGTGGTCAACATGTCGGGACGCGGCGACAAGGATCTCGATTCGGTCGCAGCGTTTCTGGAAAGCAAGCGCCGATGAGCACCCGCATCGACCGCCGCTTTGCCGCGCTGAAACAGGAAGGCCGCGCCGCACTGGTGACATTCACCATGGCCGGCGATCCCGATTACGACACCTCGCTGGCGATCGCGAAAGCGCTGCCGAAGGCGGGCGCCGACGTGATCGAACTGGGCATGCCGTTCACCGATCCGATGGCGGACGGTCCGGCGATCCAGGCCGCGGGCGTGCGCGCGCTTCATGCCGGCCAGCGCATGACCAAGACGCTGACGCTGGTGCGCGAGTTCCGCAAAACCGACGACGCGACGCCGATCGTGCTGATGGGCTACTACAATCCGATCTACAGCTACGGCGTCGATCGCTTCCTCGCCGACGCGAAGGCGGCCGGCGTCGATGGCTTGATTGTCGTTGACCTTCCGCCCGAGGAAGACGAAGAGCTTTGCCTGCCGACCTTGAAAACCGGTCTGAATTTCATCCGGCTGGCGACGCCAACGACCGACGACAAACGCCTGCCGGCGGTGCTGAACAACATCTCCGGCTTCGTCTATTACGTCTCGATCACCGGGATCACCGGCGCAGCCGCGCTTGATACCGATAAGGTCAATGCGGCAGTTGCGCGCATCAAGCGGCACACCAAACTGCCAGTGGCGGTCGGCTTCGGCGTGAAAACTGCCGAGCAGGCCCGCGCCATCGCGTCCGGCGCCGATGGCGTTGTGGTCGGCTCCGTGCTGGTGGACGCGCTGCGCTTAAGCCTCGATAAAAACGGCAAAGCCGGCCCGGGCACCGTGGAAGTGGTGACTTCCCTGGTGTCCGCGCTGGCCGATGGCGTGCGCACCGCCCGCCGTGTGGCGGCCGAGTAACCGTCCGCGGCGGCGGTTATAATTTTGACGAATCGAGCCTATAAAGGCGAAGCATGAATTGGATCTCCAACGTCGTCCGCCCGAAGATTCGCAGCTTCCTGCGCCGCGAGACACCGGAAAATCTCTGGATCAAATGTCCGGAGACCGGCCAGCTCGTGTTCTACAAGGACGTTGAGGCCAACCAGTTCGTCATTCCGAGCTCCAACTATCACATGCGTATCAGCGCGCTGGCGCGCCTGAAATCGATGTTCGATAACAGCGAGTACGAAGACATCGCCATGCCGGAAGTGCCGCTTGATCCGCTCAAGTTCCGCGACGAGCGCCGCTACATCGACCGCCTGAAGGATGCGCGTTCCAAGACCGGACTGCAGGACGCCGTGAAGGCCGGCATCGGCCGCCTGGAGGGCCTGATGGTGACCATCGGCGTGCAGGATTTCGATTTCATGGGCGGCTCGCTCGGCATGGCTGCCGCCGAAGCGGTGATCACCGGACTGGAGACGGCGGTGCGCCGGCAGACGCCGTTCATCATGTTCGCGGCCTCCGGCGGCGCGCGCATGCAGGAAGGCATTCTCTCACTGATGCAATTGCCGCGCACCACCGCCGCTGTGCAGATGCTGCGCGAGGCGAAAAAGCCCTATATCGTCGTTTTGACCAATCCCACCACCGGTGGCGTCACCGCCTCCTATGCGATGCTGGGCGACGTGCACATCGCCGAGCCGGGCGCGCTGATCGGCTTTGCCGGCCCGCGCGTGATCGAGCAGACCATCCGCGAGAAATTGCCGGAAGGCTTCCAGCGCGCCGAATATCTCACCGAGCACGGCATGGTGGACATGGTGGTGCATCGGCACAAGTTGCGCGCGACGCTGGCCGAATTGTGCCGGCTGTTGACCAAGACGCCGGCGCCGGGCGCGCATCCGCAATTGCCGGTTCCGGCGCACGCGTGAGCGCGCCGCCATGACGCCGCCAGTTGACGAGATCGTCGCGCGGCTCGCCGCGCTGCATCCCAAACGCATCGATCTGTCGCTCGATCGCATCGAGTGTCTGTTGGCCGCGCTCGATCATCCCGAGCGCAAGCTGCCGCCGGCGATCCACGTTGCCGGCACCAACGGCAAGGGATCAACCATCGCTTTCATGCGCGCGATCCTTGAAGCCGCCGGCAAGCGCGTGCATGTCTATAGCTCGCCACATCTGGTGCGTTTCAACGAGCGCTACCGGCTGGGCCAGCCGGGTGAGGGCGTGCTGGTAAGCGACGCGGAACTCAGCGCAACGCTGGAAGAATGCGAGCGCGCCAACGCCGGCGCGCCGATAACGGTTTTCGAGATCACGACTGCGGTTGGTCTCGTGTTGTTCGCACGTCATCCGGCCGATGTTCTGTTGCTGGAAGTCGGCCTCGGCGGGCGGCTGGACGCGACCAATGTGGTGGATCATCCGCTGGCCACCGTCATCACCCGTATCGCGATCGACCACACCGATTTTCTTGGGAGTACGCTGGAGAAGATCGCGAATGAGAAGGCCGGCATTCTCAAGCGCGGGACGCCGGCCATCGTCGCCGCGCAGGCGCGCGACGCGCTTGCTGCGATCGAACGGCAGGCGGCGCGGCTCAATGCTCCGCTGAAGATCGCCGGCGAGGACTGGACCGCGACCGAGGAACGCGGGCGGCTGGTCTATCAGGACGAGGCGGGTCTGCTCGATCTGCCGGCGCCGAAGCTTTACGGCCGCCATCAATTCGAGAATGCGGGCTTAGCCATCGCGGCGTTGCGCGCAATCAAGCCGTTCAAGATTTCGCCGGCCGCCTATGAGGCCGGCATGGTCAAGGCCGACTGGCCGGCGCGGCTGCAGCGGCTTGCCGCAGGCCGGCTGGTCGACTTGGTTCCCGCTGGCAGCGAGCTGTGGCTGGATGGCGGTCATAACCCCGATGGCGGCCGCGCCATCGCGGCGGCGCTCGCCGATCTCGAGGAGCGTGTTTCGCGTCCGCTGGTGTTGATCGTCGGCATGCTGGCGAGCAAGGACTGCGTGGGTTTCTTGAGCAATTTCACCGGGCTCGCCCGCCGCATGATCGCGGTGCCGGTGCCGGGTGCGGAAAAGAGCCTCACCGCCGAGGCGGTGGCCGACGCGGCGCGCGCCATCGGGCTGCCCGCCACCAGCCGCGACAATCTCATTGAGGCGATCGAGGCCGCGCGCAAGCTCGATCTCGACCCGCCGCCGCGCATTCTGATCACCGGCTCGCTCTATCTCGCCGGCGAAGTTCTGCGCGAGAATGATACGTTGCCGGCGTGAAATGAAAACGGCCGGTGCGCAGGCCGGCCGTTCGTTCTGAAAATTTCGCCGCGATCAGACCGCGCCGCTAATCCACTGATGCAGCTTCTGTTTCGGCGCCGCGCCGACCTGGCGCGAGGCGATCTCGCCGTTCTTGAACAGCATCAGCGTCGGGATCGACATGATGCCGTATTTCGCCGCCGTGTTCGGGTTCTCGTCGACGTTGAGCTTGACGATCTTGACCTTGTCGCCGAGTTGTCCGGCGATCTCTTCCAAAGCAGGCGCGATCATGCGGCACGGCCCGCACCATTCCGCCCAGAAATCCACCACCACCGGTTCGGAGGATTTCAGAACATCAGATTCGAAACTTGCGTCCGACGTTTTGCCGACGGCCATGGGAATTACCTCTTGTGGATTGTTGGCGGAGAATCACGGCCCGCGAAATGGCGAGGTCAGGAACCTATGAATGCGATCCAGCAGCGTCAAGGCGCTATCGCGCGGAGGTGATGCGTAACAAAGCGGCATCCAGCAGCTCGCCGGAAAGCTCCATGAGATCAGGCACTTCGGTGAAGATCAAAGCGGCGCGAATTGGCTTGTCAAGGTACAACTTTGCGAGCACGGCGCGGTAGAGCGCGAGCTGGCGCAGGTAAGATTGTGGCACGTCCTCGATTCGGCGCGGGGCGGGCCGGTTGGTTTTGAAATCGCCAATTAGCACAGCGGTTTGCGTCACCACCAGGCGGTCGATCTGGCCGGAGACGCGCACCGTTTCGCCGCCGAGGATAAGCCGTCCGACGATCGGCACTTCGGCGTGGCTGCCGGGTGCGAAGAGTTCGTAGAAGCGCGCATCCTCGAGCACGAGCATGACTCGCTCGGCGATCCTCGCGCGTTCTTCCTCGGCCAGTTCGCTACCTGCTCGGGCGAGATAGTCCTCGGCCGCTTTCAGACGTTTGCCGGCGGGGATATCCGGCAGCGATTGCATCAGGCGATGTACTAAAGTGCCGCGCAGCAGAGCTTTTGCGTTTCCGGCAGCCGTGAACGGGCGGGCGTCGTCGACATCCTCGACGCTCGACGGCGTGATGGTGCGCAGCGCAGAAGAGTCAGAGGTGGCGTTGGCCTTCAGCCAGGCCGGCACAGAGGTTGGCTTGGTCGCGACAGACGAAGCAGTTTTTTCGATCTTCTCCGGTTGCGATGTTCTTTTGCGGTAGCGCAGCACGTCGCCGCCGCCGTCGTCCGCTGGCTCGGCGACGCAATCAGGCTTGAGCGCGCTCTCGACCAGCTGATACCAACAGCCGTCGGGAATCTTGTGCGACCCTTGCGTGCCGACGATCACTAGCCGCTCCTTGGCGCGCGTCATCGCCACATACAGCAGTCGCCGGTATTCGTCGCGCGCGTCTTGCTTCGCCAGCGCACGTGCATCCATCATGGCGTCGACGTCGTCGCCGCGCGCGGTCGCCCAAACCAGCGCGCCATTGTCCAGTGTCAGCAGCCGCGGATCGCGCGGGCCTCCGGGCGGCGTGGTTGTGTCGGCTAGGATCACGGTTTTGGCTTCCAGCCCCTTGGCGCCATGCACGGTCATCACGCGCACTTCGTCGCGCACCATCTCCATGTCGCGCTTCACTTCGCTCTGCGCGGCGCGCAGCCAGGCGAGGTATCCTTGCAGCGACGGCGTCGCGCGCGCTTCGTAGTCGAGCGCCAAATTGAGGAATTCGTCGAGCGCGTCGTTCGCTTCCGGCCCGAGCCGGGCGAGAAATTTCGCGCGACCGCGCAGCGGCCCCAGGACATGGGCGAAGAAGCCGAACGGCGAAAGCTTGCGCGCGGCGCACGCGAGTTCATCTAGCGCGCTTTCGGTTTCGGCGAATGGAGCATTGGTGCGCAAACTGGCTCGCAGCGACAGTGTCCCCCGATCCCACGCGAGTTCGAACAGTTGCTCTTCGCTCAGCCCGAACAGCGGGCTCTTGAGCACGCTCGCCAACGCCAGATCGTCGTCGGGCAGCAACAGCGCGTCGGCCAGCGCCATCAGGTCCATCACCGCGATATGCTCGGTGAGCACCAGCCGGTCGGCGCCGGCCACCGGAATCTCGGCGTTTTTCAAGGCGCGGATGATCGCCTCGAACAGCGGCCCGCGCTGGCGCACCAGCACCAGCACATCGCCAGCTTTTTGCCCGCGCGCCATCCACAGCTTCACGTGGCTCGCGATCCGGCGCGCCAGCACGACGCGCGGGCTTATCTCGCTCTCGGTGTCGAACGGCGCGTCCCAGCCTTCGATCTCGTGCCGCTCCGGCGGCGCGATCAGCGGCCACAGTTCGACCAGCCCGGGCGCGGCGTCGGGCAGCGATATGTGCGGCGGCACGCCGCCGGTATCGGTGGTGACGCTGACAAAAATATCTTGCGCGGCGAACACCCGGTCGACTCCGCCGAGCACGTTCTCGCCGGAGCGGAACGAGTGGTGGAAACTCAAGTAGCGCCAGCCCATTTCCGGCGTATTGAACTGCTTGTCGAATTCGCGCCGCATCTCGTCGAAGGCGCGCGGCGCCGCGCCCTGGAACGAGAAGATCGACTGCTTCTCGTCGCCGACCGCAAACACCGTGCGCCGCGTGTTGGCGCGGGCGCCGCCGGGGGTGAATTCCGAGACGATGGTGCGCACGATGCTCCATTGTTTCGGGCTGGTGTCTTGCGCCTCGTCGATCAGCACGTGGTCGATGCCGAGGTCGAGCGTGTAGAGCACCCAGGCGGCCGACGCGCGCGTGAACAGGGAAATCGTCTTGTCGATTAGGTCGTCGTAGTCGAGCAGCGCGCGGCGCTCTTTTTCGCGTGCATAGCGCGCGATCACCTCCGCCGCGATGGTGACCAGCGCGCGGGTACGCTCGCGCGCGGCCAGCGCGCGTTCGCGCTCGATCAGCTTGCATACGCGCGCTTGTTCGGATTGCAGCCGAGCGAGCCAATCGGGATGCTTGTCGGCGATCTTCTTGGTGACGATATATTTGCGCGGCTCCAGCTCCGTGGTGCAAAAAACCCTGAGATAATTGTCGATGCGCTCGCGTCCCGCCGCCGCGCGCGCGGCCTCAAGCGTCGCGATGTGTTTTTTGTCTGAAGCCGAGCCGGAATCGAGAATCTCGATCAGCGCCGGCCATTCCGCCGCCGGGATCAGCGAATGCGAAAAATATTCCTGCTCGACCGATTCAGGCGTGTCTTTTGGATCGAGGCCGAAAGCCTTCGATAGTTCCGCCATCGCCCGATCGACGCTGCCGGCGCGCCGGGTCCAGGCATCGATGGCGTCGCGTTTCCTGATCGCATCGCCGACCACGTCCTTAAACGTTTGATCGGCGGCGACCACGATGGCGGTGGCCAGCGCTTGGCCGAGCGCGCCGTCCGGCTTGGCCGAGGCTTCCAGCAGTACCTGCAAGCTGAGCTGATCGAGCAATTGCGTGGTCGAAGCCTCGTCCAGCACGGTAAAGCGCGCGGCGACATTGGCTTCGAACGGGAACTGGTGCAGCAGCCGCGTGCAGAAGGCGTGGATGGTCTGTACCTTCAAGCCGCCCGGCGTCTCCAGCGCGGAGGCGAACAGCCGGCGCGCCCGCGCGCGCTGCGCGGCGTCGGGCTTTGCGCCGGTCGAGAGCGCGATTTCCTGGTCGAGCGCGGCGTCGCCGAGCGCGGTCCAGCCCGCCAGCCGCTTGAACACCTCGTTCGCCATGTTGGCGGCGGCGGTCTTGGTGAAGGTGATGCAGAGAATTTTTGCCGGATCGACGCCGCGCAGCAGCAGGTTGATCACGCGTTGCGCCAGCACATAGGTCTTGCCGGAGCCGGCATTGGCCGACACGAAGGCGGAGACGTCCGGGTCGGCGGCGCGGATTTGCACGTCGCGGACGTCATCAGGGATGCGGCGCGGAGTTGTCATAAGCACGCACCTCTCACCGTCATCCTGAGGTGCGAGCCCGAAGGGCGAGCCTCGAAGGATGAACGGCCCGGGCTGTCGCCCTTCGATGGCCGAGCTGCGCACAGCCACCTCAGGGTGACGGACGAAGGGAAGGTGCAAGCGGCACTCATGACTCGCCCTCATCGCCGCCGCCGGTGGCCGACCATTCCTTCACGCGCGCAAGGTGGTCATAATCGCCGTAATGTGTCTTCCACATCGGGTGCACCAGCGACAGATAGGGCGTCGCGGCGTCCTCGAATTTCGCCGACAGCTCTTTCAGCCGCGCCAGTGCGTGATCGGCCTGCGTGTCGGGCGTGCCATCCTTGAAAGCGATTTCATTCGGGTTGCCGGCCGGCTTGCCGCCTTTCAGCGTCACGTAGGCGATTTCGGACACCGAGCCGGCCGCGACCGCCTTGAAGCCGCCGCTGCGCAAGATGGCGGCCTCCAGCGTCAATTGCGGGGCGAGGCCGGTGCGCACTTGCTTCTCGGTGCGGGTGGCGCCAGTCTTGTAATCGAGGATGGCGTAGCTGCCGTCCAAACGCTGCTCGATGCGGTCGGCGATGGCTGAAAGGGTGAATTCGCGTTTGCCGACTGGGAATTTCAGCTCGCCGCGGATTTCGGCGTGCAGCGCTTTAATCCCGGTGCGACGTTCGCCGTCCCATTGCGCAAACCATTGCGCGATGCGCACGAAACGCGGCCACCAGAACGCGCGCGCCTCGGGATAGTCGGCGAGCGCGGCGAAATGCGTCTCGCCAAGCGCGAGCAGTTCTTTCAGCGGGTCGGCCGGCGGTTTGGCGGCGAACAATTCTGTGTAGTCGCCGATGGCGCCATGGATGACGGTGCCGCGGTCGCGCGCGCCCGGCGGGGTGTCGACGGCATCGAGCGGCTGCAGTCGGAGAATGGTGCGGGCGTAAATGGTATAGGGATCGCGCAGCCAGTCCTCGATGGCGGTGACCGATAGCCGGAGCGGCCGCGCCGCCAGCGGCGGTTTCGGCGCCGGGCGCTCGGCGGATTTCACGGTCGCCGGGTGATCAAGCGCGCGTGCGAGTTCGAGATAGCCATTGCCGCGCGTAAGCACGTCGTCCCAGCGCGGGCCGGCGAGCGCGGCGATGCGCTGCACGAAGCGCGAGCTTACGCTCGGCGCGCCGGCGATTTTGGCGGCGCGCGCGAGGATGACTTCGGGGGCGCCCAGCGCTTGCGCGAAGTCGTGCGCGGACAATCCGATGTACCGCTCGGGCGGATCGAGGCCGAGATCGCGGCGCATCGGGCGGCTGAGCCAGGGATCGTTGCGGGTCTCGCCCGGCCAGGTGCCCTCGTTTAGGCCGCCGAGTACGACCCGGTCAAAGTTCAGCAAGCGTGCTTCCAACCGGCCTAAGATGCTCACGCGCACGTCCGTCGTTTCCGGACGGCGAACCACGCGATCGCCGATGCTGGCGTGGAACAATTCGGCGTAGTCGATTTTGGCCACGTCAAGGCCGGCCGCGGAGGGGCTTTCGGTGAGTTCCTCAAACGCGCGACCAAGCATCGCGCCGTCATTGCCCGCATAGGCGGCGCTGTCGCCGGCGGCATCCCGGCTCAGCGCCGCGATCACGTCGCGATGGCGCGCGGCCAGCGCGGCGAGCGGATGGTTGCGGGAATTCAGCGTTTCCAGCGGCGCTAGCGCGGCGCCGAGCCGGGCGAGCAAGTCGGCGGCAACGTCGAATTCGTCGTCGGCGATCAGCCAGCGCGGATCGCTGCGGTGAAGCTGGTCGCGGTCGTTACGAAAAGTCGATAACGCCTGCGTAAGGGCATCGCTGCCCGGGCGCGGCCGCGGACCGCGCAGCAGCGCGCGCTCCAGCGTGGCGGTGGCTATGGCGTGCGCGCCCGCCGCCGCGTCAAGCCGCAACAGCGGATGCTTGAGCAGCGCCAGCAGCGTCACCGGCTCCAACCCGCCGAGCGCGGCGTCGGCGGCCAGCCGCGCGAACACACCGGCTTGCGTGTCGGCCAGCAAGTCGCCGCCGGAGTCGTCTACCTTGACCTGCCAGCGCGCGAGCGCGGCCACCACGCGGCGCGCCAGCGCGCGGTCGGGCGTCACCAGCGCGGCGGTTTTGTCCTTGGTTTCGACCGCTTCGCGTAGCGCCACCGCGATGGCGAGCGCTTCCTCCTCGGCGTTGGCCGCCTCGATCATGGCGAGCGAGGCGAGCGCCTTGGCTATGGCGGCGGCGAAGTCTTTTTTCCCAGCGCGCGCCTGCCAGCGCTCGGTGGTGGCGGCCGGGCGCAAGGCTTCGGAGATCAGCAGCTCGCGCCCGTGCGGTTTTGGTGGTGCAAGTTGATTCACATCGTTGCGCCGGATTCCGAGCACATCGAGCAGCGCATGCATGGCGAATTGCGCGTGGCCGGCAGCGGGTGCGCCGGCGTGGCTCTTGTCGTCGGCGTTGCCGGCGATCAGCGCCCAGGAGGTATCGTCGAGATCCGTATCGAGACCGGGCAGCACCAGCGCGCCGTGCGGCAACCGCGCAATGGTCGCAAGCAGCTTGGCGGTGGCCGGCATCGAGCCGGTGGAGCCGGCGGCGATCACCGGCGCGTCGCTGCCAGACAAGCGCTTGGCCTCGGCCTCGATCAGCCGGTCGCGGCGCTCGGCCGCTTCGATGGCGCCGCGCTCATTGCGCAGCGCCGGCCAGGCGTCGCGCGCGATTTTCAAAAACCGCAGCGAGAGCTGCCAATAGGGGTCGAGATCATCCGGCACCAGGCCATCGAGCCTGTACCAGGCGACCTGGCGCGTGGTCATGTCGTCCATCAGGCGGGCGAGATCGTCGGCCAGACCGAGCGCGGCGGAGGGCGTGTTGGCGATCAGCGGGGAGCTTTCGGCGCCGCGCACCTCCGGCGTGTTCGCCCATTTGAGGATCAGCTCGGCCAGCAGCAGCCGGCGCTCCAGCGGTTCGATCGCCTTCGGCAAGACGAGCGCGGCTTCGGCGAGGTCGCCGGTAGCGGCTTCGGCAAAGGCGATCTCATCTTCGTCCAAATCGCCGAGCGCGACGATGCGCGGCAGTATGGCGGCGTCGGTTTTGAGTTCGTCGAGGAACACCTCGCGCGCCAGCCGGCACGCCCTCTGCGTCGGCAGATAGAGCGTGGCGCGGGCGAGCTCAAGCGGATCGCTTGTGGCCGGAAAGCCGGGGACGAGTTTGCCCGCGCGCAAGGCGTCGATCAGGGCGGCCAAGAACGGCGTCGAGGCGGGGATGTTGAAGACGTTGGGTTTGGCGGCCGGCATCGCGTGAATCATACACGCTTTGCCGCGGCTCTACCTCGTGCTGGCGCGAATCGCCAGTTCCGCCGAGACGACGGCGTCGGGGGTGCCGACATGCATCCACAGGCCTTCCAGTCGCAACCCGTGCAGGCGGCCGGCAAGCGCTGCGCGGTCGAACAGATCGGTGAGCGGGAATTCGCCCGGCTGCGCATCCTTGAACAGCGCGGGCGCCAGGATCGCCGCGCCGGCATAGACGAAGGGCACCACCTCGCGCTCGGCACGGCGGCGCAGGCGGCCGTCGGGGGCAAAAGCGAAATCGCCTCGCCCGGCATAGCCGATGCTGCCAGTTGCGGGCGCCAGCAGCAGCAACGCGTCCATGCTGGCGGGGTCGAAGGCCTCCGCCAGCCGCGTGAGATTGGGCTTAACGCCATCGATCCAGAGGGTGTCGGAATTGATGTGGAAGAACGGCGCGCCGCCCAGTTCCGGCAGCGCCTTCACCACCGCGCCGCCGGTGCCGAGCAGCTGGCCGCGCTCGTCCGAGATCACGATCTGCGGCTTGGCGCGCGTGGCCAAATGGTGCTCGATCTGCTCGGCGAAGTGATGCACGTTGACCACCGCGCGCGCCACGCCGGCCTCCGCCAGCCGGTCGAGCACGTGATCGATGAGCGCCTTGCCACCGACCTCGACCAAGGGCTTGGGCATGCGCTCGGTGAGCGGGCGCATGCGGGTGCCCCGGCCCGCCGACAGCACCATGGCTTTTTTTGGCGTCGGGATCATACCATTTTTCATATGCATGATCTTATCCGGAAACCAGTTCCCACTTATCGGGATCATGCGTTAGATCGCCTTTAAGGCCGGCACATTGACGCGATACCAGGCGGCCAACGGCGCCAGCGCCGGATGCGCCAGTGAACGCTGCAAATAGCCCCATACCCGCGGCATGTGACGCAAATATTGCGGCTTGCCGTCGCGGCGATCGAGGCGGGCGAAGATGCCGAGGATCTTACTGGCGCGCTGGGCGGCGAACGTCGCGTAAACCTTGGCGAAAGCCGGCGCGTCGAAACCGGCATCTGCCGCGCGCCGCGCGCGGGTGTAGCGCGACAGCAGCGCGATCTCCATCATCTCCGGCACGTCCACGCGCGCGTCATGCAGCAGCGAGGCGAGGTCGTAGGCGGGGGGCCCCATCACCGCGTCCTGGAAATCGAGCAAGCCGATGCGCGCAATCCCTTCGCGCGCCGCGAGCCACAGTAGATTGGGCGAATGATAATCGCGCAGCACCCAGGTTTCGGGTGCCTCGAACACAGGCGCCAGCGCGTCGTGCCAGAGCGTCACATAGGCGTCGCGCTTGGCGGGCGCCACCTTGGCGTCGAGCCGCGGCAGATACCAGTCGACCAGCAGCTCCGCCTCGATCAGCAACGCGTCCAGGTCGTAGTGCGGCAGGCGGTAATCGACGCCCGGTTCGACCGGCAACACATCGGGCAGCGGTGCGCGATGCAGTGCCGCCAGCAGATCGACTGCCACCTCGTAGCGCGCCTCGATCGGCGCCGGCGGATCGCCCGTCACCACCAATTCATTGCCGAGGTCCTCGATCACCAACAATCCGGCCGCGCGGTCAGCGGCAAAGATCGCCGGCGCGGACAAGCCCCGCGCGCGCAGCGCTTGCGCCATGGCGACGAACGGCGTCACGTTTTCCGCGAGATGCGCGATCGCGCTGTAGGGTTTGCCGTCGCGCACCGGCGGCCCGTCCGGCCGCTTCGGCGAATTCATCAGGAGATAGCTCGCGCCGTCGAGCGTGAGCCGCTCGTAAGCGCGGGTAGAGGCGTCGCCCTGAACGTATTGCCGCCCGGCTTGAGCGAAGCCGGAGCGGGCGAGGAACGCCCGGATGGCGGCGATGCGTTCGGCGCGCGGGGCGAGCGCACCATAGCCGGTGACGCGCGCGTTGCGGAAACTCGCGCCCTGCGGCGGCGACAAGGTCAACGCAATATCGAGCCGGTCGGCCGGCAGGAAACCGGCGGCGCGGTCCGGCCATTCCAGCAGCGTCACCGCGCCAGGCGCGATGTCCTCGAAACCGAGCTCGGCGAGCTCGGCCGGCCCGGACAGCCGGTAGAGATCGGCGTGCACCAGTGCGAAGCGCGGCAGCTCGTAGGCCTGCATCAGCGTAAACGTAGGACTCGGCACCTCAACCGTCTGGTCGCCGGCGAGATGGCGGATCATGGCGCGGGCGAAGGTGGTCTTGCCGGCCCCTAGGTCGCCGGACAGCGTGAGCAGGTCGCCGGGCTCGAGCGCGGCGGCGATGTCCACCATCAACCGGCGCGTGGCCTCTTCGTCGGCGAGCGCCACCGTGAAGCTGAAGCCGCCGGAGGTGGTGGGGAACATCGAATCATCCGCCCTAAGGTCGAGACCTTATAGACGGCGGGGCTGCCGGGGGGCCAGACGCCTTCGGCCAATGCGTCTTATTCAAACGGGCATTAACGTCTTCAGAAATCCTTACGATGAATGTCGAGCGGGCGCCCAGCCGCAGGCGCTTCACCCGCTGTGGCGGGCCGGCTGAACACGATCTTGCAGGCGGGGCTGAGCTGCCATTTGTTCTGGGCCAGGCACTGAGCCACTCGGTTCTCGTCCGGGATCGCGTTCTGGCAAAGCCTAAATGCATCCGGCGTGCAGGCGTCGGCGTCCGCTTGCGTATACGCAAGTGCGGGAACCGAAGCCACGATTACGACGATGCCGGCTATGGCGGCCAATTTACGCATGACATTGCGCTCCAATTTGTCATCTGCATCTCAACAATAAGAGTACGACATTGTTCCTTAGAGCGCGAGAGGCCGCCGCTGGCAGCTTGCCGCAATCCTCTTATGGCGGTTAGCGTACAACCATGAAACAGCCCCTCGGAAAGCTCCCCGCCGACGCCTTTGGCATGCTGGAATTGCCGATTATTTCCGCCGATATCATAGCCGGTTTTCGCGCCTTGCCCGATCTGACCGGGATGTCGTCGGACGCCATGGATGAGCTCTGCATCGCCGGCGTCGTCCCGGCCAGCGTGCTGAAACCGAACGACCCGAAGGCCCGTCTCGTCGGACGGGCGTTGACGGTGACGAACATTGCCGTCGCCGCCACGGTGCCGCAGGCCGTCGCCGTTGGCATTTCTGGCATGGCGGAGATCGAGGCGCATAATCTCGCCGAACCGGGCGATGTGCTAGTGCTGCAAGGGGTCGATCAAATTTCCAACATGGGTGGCATGTCCGCCACCATCGGACATCGTCAGGGCCAACTCGGCGCCATCGTCGACGGCGCGGTGCGTGACGTCGATCACTCCCGCGACATCGGCTATGCGATCTGGTCGCGCAGCGTCAGCCCGATCACCGGGAAATGGCGCGTCAAGACGATCGCGGTCAACAAGCCGGTCACGATCTGCGGCATTCGTGTCAATCCTGGCGATCTCGTGCTGGCGGACGAAACCGGCGTTTGTTTCATTCCGCGCGAGCGGGCGAATGACGTTCTGCAACGCGCACGCCGCATCGCGGCGAACGAACTAACGCGTCAGGCCAAGATCGACTCCGGCGAACCGGTATCGGAACTGCTGCCGAAGCCGAAATAACCTTCGGCAATGGCGGGACCCGCTACCGCCACTACTCGGCCTTGATGCCGAGTTTCTTGATCGTGTCCTGCCAATAGGGAAATTCCTTCGTCAAGCGGGCTTTGAACGCGGCGCTGCCAAGCGTGTCGTGCATGCCGTTATTGGCAAAACGTTCCTTGATCGCTGGCAGCGCAACAACCGCAAACAAAGCTTTCTCCAACTTCTCGTGGACCGGTGTAGGCGTGCCGGCGGGGAGAAAAATTCCATACCAGTTTTCCATCACGACATCGGGCAGGCCAAGCTCCGCGGTGGTCGGCACGTCCGGCAGCAATGGCGAACGTTCGGTGCCGAACAGCGCCAGAGCTTTGACCTTGCCGCCTTTGACCAGCGGCAGCAGAACCGGAAAATCGGCGTTCAGCATGTCGATTTGACCGCCAAGCAGGTCGCTGATGGCGGGGGCGGCCCCGCGATACGGCACGTGCGCGACGTTCAAGCCGGCGGCCGAATTGAACAACTCGCCAGCGATGTTCATCGTGGTGCCGGGGCCGGCCGAGCCGTAGGTCATGGCCTGGCCGCTCTTCGCTTTAGCGATGAGGTCCTTGAGATTCGAGACGTCGGGTTTCGGGCCAACGATGAGCAGTGTGGGCACCGAGCCGACCAGCATCACCGGATCGAAGCTTTTCACCGGGTCGTAACCGCCCGGCGGCCGCAGCGCCGGGCTGATCACTTGCGAGCCGAGGCTGGCCAGCAACATGGTGCGGCCATCCGGCGCCGCCCGGGCCACCGTTTCCGAGCCGATCGCGCCGCCCGCTCCGCCCTTGTCCTCGACAATGACATCGGCGCCGAGCAGCTGCGACAGCTCATGGGCGAGGACGCGCGCCAATTGATCGACCGGACCTCCGGCCGCGAACGGGACGATGATTTTGATAGTTTCCGCAAAAGCTGGCGTGCCAAACAAGAAGGCGGCCGCACACAATGAAAACGTCAAACGTTTCATAACGATGACCCCGGTTCTCGACACCATCGATCGACACAATGGTGATAGCCGGGAATTGAGTCATGACTCAAGCGCGCAACGTCGCGCAAAACGCGCCCGTCGCGCGCCGCATCCCGCCATTGCCGGTGATTGCCGCGTGCCCTAGGTTTGCACCGTCGCAATACCTTTTCGATTGCACACAAAGATTCGTTATGAACCTGTCGTTCTGGCTCATGGCGGCGCGGCCGCGCACGCTTAGTCTTTCGATCACACCGGTGGCAGTCGGTACGACGTTGGCGTGGGCGGTGGATGGAAAAATTCATTGGCCGGTAGTGCTGGCGGCGCTGCTCGGCAGCATGTGCATCCAGCTCGGTACCAACCTGCATAACGATGCGGTCGATTCCGAATGCGGCGGCGACGGGCCCGATCGCGTTGGACCGCCGCGCGTGACGGCGTCCGGCCTGTTGAGCGGGCGCAACGTCAAGCGCGTCGCAGCGGCGTGTTTCGCGATGGCGGCGCTCATAGGGCTTTATCTGGTCGCCGTTGGCGGCTGGCCGATTCTCCTGCTCGGCCTCCTGTCGATTGTGTCGGGCTGGGCCTATACCGGCGGTCCGCTGCCGATCGCCTATACGCCGCTGGGAGAATTGTTCGTGATCGCCTTCTTCGGCGTCGGCGCGGTGGGCGGCACATATTGGCTTTGCACCGCCGATCTCGGCGCGCCGGCGCTCGAAGCCGGTCTGGCGCTCGGCCTGCTGACCGGAGCCGTTCTGCTGGTCAACAATTTCCGCGACGTCGAAGCCGATGCGCGGGTGGGACGACGCACGCTCGCCATCGTGGCGGGGCTGCAGCGGACGGGCTGGATTTTTGCCGGGCTGATGTTGGCTCCCTATACGCTGTTGCCGCTGATCGGCCGTGCTCTGCCGCACGGTCATGTCTGGCCTGCGCTGATCACATTGCCGTTGGCGCTTGTCTTGATTTATCGTTTCATATGCGAGCCGCCCGGCCGTGGTTTCAATCGGATTCTGCTTTGGACCGTGCAAATCCAAATGTTGTTTAGCCTGTTGCTCAGCGTCGGATTCGTCCTGTGATGCAGATCAATGCAATTCCAAAAGGTTTATCTATATCGACTAACTAAACTCGCGTCGGCCTTCGAGCGGAGTACATTGCAGCCATGACACTGCGCAAAGGCGTTTACGTTGTTCCCACCGACCGCTGGTATATCGAGCGGACGGTCTGGTTGATCGCCGGTGTAGTTCTGCTGAGCAGCACGCTGCTGGCGGTGCTAGTCAATCCGCTGTGGATCTTCGGGGTCATCGCCACCGGACTGGTCTCCATCAATGTCGCGCTGACCGGCTTCTGCCCGATCGGCAATGTGCTGCAGCTGTTCAGTTTCAAGCCGCGGCTGGGAGCGCCGAACCACGGAAACCTTTATTTCCTGCAGACCGACAATTGGTACCTCGAGCGCCGCATTTACGTGACGGTCGGGGTCAATATCACGCTGGGCTCGATTCTGTTCCTGCTGCACAGCCCGTGGTGGGGACTGTTCACCGGCTTCGTCGGCGCCGCCATGGTCTGGTTTGCCGCGACCGGCCTCTGCATCCTGGCCAACGTCTTGTATTGGATTGGCGCCGAACCGCGGCTCAATCCGGGCGTGCTGCGTTCAAGCGGCATCGGCGCCAAACACGCCTGACGCCTTCCCGCTACTGCAAGGAACTACGGCTTCGGCTTCCACTCATGCGCCAATTTCTGCACTTCCGCGATCTGTGCGGGAGTCATGAGCTTCGCGACGAGGTCTCGCTGTATTGCCGCATCGTGGTCGCCCTGAGCGGCTGACAAACTTAGCCACATGTACGCGACGACATAGTTCTTTGGTACGCCGCTTCCGGAGACGTACATGACGCCGAGCTCATTCTGCGCAACGACACGGCCCTGTTCCGCAGCGAGGCGAAGCCACTTCGCTGCCTCAGCGTAATTCTGTGAAACGCCCTTGCCCATTTCATACATGAAGCCGAGACGGGTCTGCGCTAATGCATCGCCTTGTTCGCCGGCGTGGCGATACCACTTCGCAGCCTCGATATAATCCTGCGGCACGCCCTCACCCGTTTCATGCATGAAGCCGAGCGCGGACTGCGCTATTGCATTGCCTTGTTCAGCCAATGAGTGAAAAAGCCGCAGGGCAGTCCGGTAGTCGTGTCTTTCACTCGCAGCAACGGCATCCTCGAGCGGCCCGGCAACAGCGGCACCTGCCATCGCAACAAGCACGAGCGATGCCGTCAGCGTTGCACGAAGCAGTTTCGTGTAATGGCTCTGCATTGTCGGCTTTGAACGCCCGATTGCGGCCAGTGGCTAACTGTTGCTCACCACCAAAAATTTAGGGGCACAGGCTTAAGTTGTCACGCCGCCGTCTGTTTGGCTTCCTGCACGGTCGGGAATACGCAGGTCACCGTGGTGCCCTGCCCGAGCGTGGAGTCGATCGTCACGCTGCCGCCGTGCAGCTCGACGAAAGAGCGCACCAGCGAGAGGCCTAAGCCGGTGCCGCGGTGCTGCGAGCCCATCGAGTCGGTCTCGAACCACTCGAACACGCGGTCCTTCGCCTCCGGCGGGATGCCGGGGCCGTGGTCGGTGACCGTGAACACCACCGCGTCGCTGCGCCGCTCGGCGGCGAGCGTGACGGTTTCGCCCGGCGGCGAAAAGCCGACCGCGTTGGACAGTAGATTGAACAGAATCTGCCGCAGGCGCCGCTCGTCGGCAGTGAAGCTGCCGATGCCGGGCGCGGCGCGGATGTCGAGCGCGATGCCGTCCTTCTTGAGCCGGTCCTGCACGCCCTCGGCCGCCTCTTCCATGGGGGCGCGGATTTCGACATCGGAGAGGTTGAGCGACATGGCGCCGGCGTCGATGGTGGCAAGATCCAGGATGTTGTTGATGAGCGCGAGCAGCGCATTGGTCGAGGCCGTGATGTAGCCGAGATATTCGCGCTGCTTGTCAGTGAGCGGCCCGAACGCCGGATCGCCGAGGAAATGCGCGAAACCGATGATGTTGGTAAGCGGCGAGCGCAATTCGTAGGATACGTGATGCACGAAATCGATCTTGATGGCGTTGGCGGTCTCCAGCGCCTCGTTCTTGTCGCGCAGCGCGCGCTCAACATTCACGGTGTCGCTTACGTCCTGGAAGGTGACCAGCGTGGCGCCGTCGGGCAGCGGCATGGTGGTCATGTCGATCATCATGCCGTTGCGCCGCTCGATGCGCGCGACGATCGGCTCGCGATAGTCGATCGCGGTTACCGCGGCGCGTAAGTTGCGCCACACCGTATTGTCGTCATGCATCGCCTGCGCCCAGGCGGTGACCGCTTCCACGTGCGGATGCTGGTCGAGCGCCTCGGGGCTGAGCTTCCACATGCGCTGGAACGCCGGATTGTGCAGCCGCACGCGACCGTCGCTGCCGAACACCGCGACCGCTTCGGCCAAGTGATCGAGCGTCTCGCTTTGTACTTTGATCAGCGCGTCGTAGCGCCGGTGCATAGCGAGGCGTTCGGTGACGTCGTCGTAAAGATAAGTCACGCCGCCCTCCGGGTTGGGCGCGGTGACCACGCGCAGCGTGCGGCCGTCCGGCAGGTGCCACATATGCTCCTGCGGCTCGACCGCGCGATAGGCCTCGTAAAGTTGCTGCTTCCATTGCCGAAAGTCCTGCTCTTCGGGCAGCTTGCGGTCGGCGCGCAGCGTGTCGAGCACGGAACTGTCGGTCGGCGACTGGTCGAGCAAGCCGGCGTCGAGTTCGAACAGCGTGCGGAACGCGGCGTTGTAGAAGATTAGTTTGCGGTCGACGTTGAAAATGGCGACGCCGGTGGCCAGCTGGTCGAGCACGCGGCGGTGCGCCTCGATCATGCGCTTGAGCTCGGCGCGCATGGCCTCCACCTCGGTGGCGTCGATTGCCATGCCGGCGCTGCCGGCGCTGCTCGGCGCGTCCACCACGTCGAAGATGCGACGCTGGCCGGCGGCGATGGCCGGCAGCCGTTCGCAATTGGGGCCGCCGCCGGCGCGCGCATCGCTGAGCTTTACGCGGGCAGCGGGGTCGAGCAGCTCCAGCTCGCGTTCCACCGCATCGGAGGCGTCCTCGGCGTCCACCGCGCGGGCGTAAGCCGCATTCACGAAGATCAACTGGCCATCGGAGTTGCGCACCCACACCGGGGCGGGCAGCGAATTGAGCAGCGCCTTCAAGGTTTCGACGTCACTCATCAGCCGGTCGTGGCGGGAGGCAAGGTCCATGAGCTCGCTCTCGATGCCGCTGACGTCACGCAGGCGCAGCACCGCGCGCCCCGCCACCGCGCGTCCTTCCGCTTCGAGCGGCCGGCCGGCGCTGGTGGTGAGCGTCATCACAAAGCTGCGGCCTTCGCTGCGCAGCGTGTCGACCGCGTGCTGCATGCGTTGCGCCGCCGCCGGCTCCAGCCAGACGCCGAAGGCGAGCACGCGCTCCGGCATGGAACCAGACACGACGATGCCGGTATCGCCGAAAATTTCCGGCTCGTCGCTGCCCGCCGCCCAGGCCACCAGAACTTGCGGTTGCGACAGCAGCAGCGTCTTGAGCCGGTCGATTTCGGCGTGCAGCGCCATGGTTTCGTCGTGCGCCGTGCTTTCAATCGTGGCGGCAGCTTTGCGCGTGCGCAGCAGCACGATGGTGGCGAGCCCCGCGAAGCAGAGCAGCCCGAGCGTGAGGGTGGCGACCTGTTGACGGCTCAACACCGTGACGGCGCGGATAATGTCGTCGACGAGGCTAACGGCCGCGCTCACATCGGCACGGGCCGGCATGCTGAGCGCGCTGCAAAGCGTTGCAATAACGAAGGCGGCGAGGAATCCGCCCCGCCGCGAACGAGAACGCAGCCTCTCGTTCACCGTCCGGATCGTCTCCGGCATTCAGACCTGCCCCAGGAATGCGAGCGGCGTCCGCCGCGCCGTTCGCGAATCGCAGGACTTTACCCCCAAGGGGAACCATGCCGAAAGAGTCCAGATCGTGAACGGGAGCAGCAAGTGGCCGCGTCGTCGTGCTATTTCAGCGCTTGCGCTCGCTTCGCCATGTCCTCGCCGCTGATGCGGCCGAGCACGGACAAAAATGTACGCTCGGCTTCGACCAGCGCCGGCTTCACCACGTCATTGACCAGCGCCGAGTTGGGCAGCGGCGGATCGTCGGCGTCCTCGGCGGTGCTGGCAGCGCGCAGGATGTCAGCGGCGCTGATGCGGCGGTGCTCGCGCGCGAACTCGTAGCCGCCGTGCGGTCCACGTACACCATGTAGGATGCCTTCGCGCACCAGCGCCTGCAAAACCGGTTCGAGATGGCGTGACGGAAGCTTATGGCGCGCCGCCAGCGCCTTGACCGAGACAGGCCGGCTGCGGGCGTTGATCGCCACATCGATTACGGCGGCAATGGCGAGAATTTCCTTACGGGAACACCAGTGGCATGGTTGGCACCAGTCGCAACAAATTTTAATGGTATTAGGCTACAGTCGGACATTCATCTAGCCGAAAATATATAAAGACCTCATCAACCTCCGGTAGAACCGAACCCACCCATTCCGCGCTTGGTTTCATTGAGCGATTCGACCTCGCGCAATTGCACACGTGCCACGGTTGCAACCACCAACTGGGCGATTCGCATGCCGCGTGTAATAGCCACCGCTTCGCCGCCTAGATTCACCAGCAGCACCTGTATTTCACCGCGGTAATCGGCATCGATGGTGCCGGGCGCGTTGAGCACAGTGAGCCCGTGCCGCACGGCGAGGCCGGAGCGCGGCCGCACTTGTGCTTCAGTTCCTGGTGGCAGCGCGACGGCGATGCCGGTGGGAATGAGCGCGCGCGCGCCGGGCGCAAGCATCAGCTGTGCGTCGGCCGGCACCGCGGCGATCAGATCGAGGCCGGCGGCGAGCGCGCTCTGGTAGGACGGCAGCGGCAGATTTATGCCATGCGGCAGCCGCATGATGCGGATATCGATGGCGCCGCTCATGGCACAAGCTCCGCGGCGATGCGCGCGATCAACATCGTGGCCACGTCTTCTTTCGTTTGCGGCGGCCAGGGCTCGATGTCCTGTGCCGTCACCAGCTGAATCGTATTGCGGTCGCCGCCCATGATGCCGGTGGTCGGCGACACGTCATTGGCCAGGATCCAGTCGCAGCCTTTGGCAACGAGCTTGGCCTTGGCATTGGCGGCGATGTTTTCGGTTTCGGCGGCAAAGCCGATCACCAGTTTCGGCCGCTGGGTTTTTCGTTTAGCGATGGTGGCGAGGATGTCGGGATTTTCCACCAGCGATAATTCCGGCGTGGCCTGGCCGGCCTTCTTCTTGATCTTCTGCTCGGTTGTGCCGGCGACGCGCCAGTCGGCGACCGCCGCGGCGAAGATCGCGACATCGACCGGCAGCGCGCGCTCCACCGCTTGCAGCATCTCGCGCGCGGTGACGACATGCACGACCGTCACGCCCGGCGGATCGGGCAAATTCACCGGCCCGCTGATCAGCGTCACCGCGGCGCCGGCGCGCGCCGCCGCCGCGGCAATGGCGTGGCCCTGCTTGCCGGACGAGCGGTTGGTGATATAGCGCACCGGATCGATCGGTTCGTGAGTCGGGCCGGAAGTGACCAGCACGCGCTTGGCTTTGAGCGGCTGCGCGTCGGCCGTACCGAGCAGTTTCTCGATCGCGGCGGCGATCTCCAGCGGTTCTGCCATGCGCCCGATGCCGCGTTCGCCCGCTTCCGCCATCTCGCCTTCGTTCGGGCCGACCAGCGCGACGCCATCGGCGACAAGCTGCGTGAGATTGCGCTGCGTCGCCTTGTTGGCCCACATGTGCGGGTTCATCGCTGGCGCCAGCAGGATATTCGCAGTCGTCGCCAGCAGCACCGCGGTGGCGAGATCGTCGGCGTGGCCGCCGGCGAGCTTGGCCATCAGGTCGGCGGTGGCCGGCGCCACCGCGATGAGATCAGCCTCGCGCGCCAGCCGGATATGGCCGACGTCGAATTCACCGGCCGGATCGAATAGGTCGGTGAACACGCGCTCGCCGACAATCGCGCCGGCCGACAGCGGCGTGACGAAATGTTCAGCGGCTTTGGTCAGGATACAGCGCACTGCGATGCCACGCTCCTTCAAGCGCCGGATGAGATCGAGTGACTTGTAGGCGGCGATGCCGCCGCCGATGATTAGCAGCACGCGTTTTGTTCCGGCGGCGGGCGCCGGCGTGGCGCGGCGGGACGATTCCGGCGCCGGCAGGTTGCTCGTTTCCAGCGCTTCGAGCCCCGTCTCCGCCGCCGCCGCGCGCAGAATCGTGCGCACCTCGTCCTCGACCGAGCGCCCGCTCTTCGCCGCGCGCAGGCGGAGTTGCTTTTTGAGAGCTTCGTCGAGCTGCCGGACAGTGAGGGAGGCCATAAGAAAATCCGTATATATTAGAAACTTAGCATAGTATTGATAGCATTGCAATCAATGCAATCAAAAGCCTTCCTGATTAACGAAAGTCCCGTATCACGACAGCGCGCGCAGCGCTCTGCGCATGGCATCAGCACTCATGCCGGCGATCAGGCGCTCGGTGTTCGCATGCGCCTGCTTCCAGACCGGGAAAGCCTTGCTCAGCAGCGTGCGGCCGGCCGCGGTGATGATCAGGCGCCGGCTGCGCTTGTCTTGCTTGTCGACCGCGACCTTCACCAGGTGACGCCGCTCCAACGGCTTGAGATTGGCGGTGAGCGTGGTGCGGTCCATGGCGAGCAGCGCCGCCACGCTGCCGATGCTCGGCGGTTCCGGACGGTTGAGCGACATCAGCAGCGAGAACTGCCCTTGCGTCAACTCGAGCGGGCGCAGCACCTCGTCGAAGCGACGCGCCAGCGCGCGCGCCGCCCGTTGCACGTGCAGGCACAGGCAGGCGTCGCGCACCTGATGGGTGGCGGTGAGCGGAAGTTCCCGAGTCGATCCGTGGTGGGTTGACATGAAGCTATATATGTTGATATCAACTTAATTGTCAATGTGAAGCTGTGGAGGAAGAGCCATGTTTATTCAGCCCTATCTGTTCTTTGATGGCCGCTGCGACGAGGCGATCGAGTTCTACAAGAAGGCGATCGGCGCCGAAGTTGCGATGCTGATGCGCTGGAAAGATAGCCCCGACAAGTCGATGTGCACGCCCTCGAACGAGAACAAGGTGATGCATTCATGTATCAAGATCGGCGAGACCCGGATCATGGCGTCCGACGGCCGCAACACCGACAACCCGAAATTCGACGGCTTCGCGCTCTCGCTTGACGTCAAGACCGACGCGGAGGCGCAGACCCGATTCAAGGCACTGTCGGATGGCGGCGAGGTGGTGATGCCGCTGGGCCCGACCTTCTTCGCGACCAGCTTCGGCATGGTGAGGGATCGCTTCGGCGTCCACTGGATGGTGCTCAAGGCGAAGTGAGCGCCCGCGCAAAACAGGCGGAGAAAAAACATGACCGCGACAGCCGTATCGAAAAGCAAAGACATCGTGATGACGCGCGTGTTCGACGTGCCGCGCGATCTGGTGTGGAAGGCATTTACCGAACCCGAACGGATGCAGCAGTGGTGGGTCCCCAAGGGCGTCAAGGTGGTCGCATCCAAAATGGATCTACGCCCGGGCGGGACCTACCATTACGCCATGCAAACGCCCGACGGAAAAGTCATGTGGGGTAAGTTCGCCTATCGTGAAATCGTCTTGCCGTAAAAGATAGTATTCATCAATTCGTTTTCCGATGAGGTCGACGGCGTCACGCGGCATCCGATGAGCGCGACCTGGCCGCTTGAAATGCTGTCGGTTTTCACGTTCGAAGATTTGGGTGGCAAGACCAAGTTCACCATCCGCTGGTTGCCGCACAACGCGACCGGCGAAGAGCGCAAGAAATTCGAGGTCACGACAGCATGACGAAAGGCTGGGACGGCACCATGGAGCAGCTCGCCGCCTATCTGGCGGGCGCGAAATAGGGGAAGGAAAAAACATGCAGCTCGCCGCAAAATCCATCACGCCCTGCCTGTGGTTCGACACGCAAGCCGAGGAGGCAACGAAGTTTTACGTCACCGTGTTCAAGGGATCCCGCATCGTCAAGATCAGCCGCTACGGCAAAGCCGGGCAGTAGATTCGTGGCAAAAAAGACGGCTCGGTGATGACCGTCGAGTTCGAGCTGGGCGGCCAGGAATTCACCGCGCTCAACGGCGGGCCGAATTTCAAATTCACCGAGGCGCTGTCGTTCCAGATCTTTTGCGATACGCAAGCCGAGATCGACTATTACTGGAATACGCTCAGCAAAGGTGGTCCGGAAGGTCCCTGCGGCTGGCTGAAGGACAAATACGGCCTGTCCTGTCAGGTCGTTCCCAGCGTGATCCCGAAAATGATGATGGACCCCGACGCCAAGAAGTCGGAGCGGGTGATGAACGCGTTCATGAAAATGAAGAAGTTCGATCTCGAAAAACTCACGCGCGCCTACGAAGAGCAAAGCGCATAAGGGGCGCGGCTCAGATCAACCGCCACACCGCCCAGGCCAGCAGCGCGGCGATCGTCCACAGCGCCAGCGCGGTCCAGCGATTGCGACGCTGCTCGGCGCGGCCGATCGCCTCCACCGTCGCCGGCGACAGCACGAGGCCGTCGCGCGTGATGTCGTCGAGCTGTTCGATCAGTGTGGCGGCGCGGCTGAGCAGCGCCGGCACTTGCGCCGCGAAACGCCCGATCTCGCCGGCGCCTTCGGCGACGTCTTCCAGCCGGCCGGCAGGCCCCAGATTGCGCTCGATCCACTCGCGCACCACCGGCTCGGCGGTGCTCCACATGTCGAGTTTGGGATCAAGGGTGCGGCCGACGCCTTCCACCACCACCATGGTTTTCTGCAGCAAAAGGAGTTCCGGCCGCGTGCGCATGTCGAACAATCCAGTGACCTCGAACAGCAGCATCAAGAGCTTGGCCATCGAAATGTCTTCGGCGGTACGGTTATGGATCGGCTCGCCGATGGCGCGGATGGCCTGCGCGAAGCTCTCCACCGAATGATGGCGCGGCACATAGCCGGCGTCGAAGTGGATCTGCGCGGTGCGCTGATAGTCGCGGGTGATGAAGCCGAACAGTATTTCGGCGAGGAAGCGCCGCTCCTTCGGCCCGAGCCGGCCCATGATGCCGAAGTCCACCGCGACCAGGCGGCCGTCATCGTCGACAAACAGATTGCCCGGATGCATGTCGGCGTGGAAGAAGCCATCGCGCAGAGCATGCCGCAGGAAGCTCTGGATCACCTTGTGGCCGAGCGCTGGCAGATCGAGGCCCCTGGCCTCAAGTGCAGCGCGGTCGTTGAGCGGCGTGCCGTCGATCCATTCCAGCGTGAGCACTTCGCGCGTGGTGCGGTCCCAGTCCACCGTGGGCACGCGGAAGTCGGCGTCCGCGCGCGTGTTCTCCGCCATCTCGGAGAGCGCGGCCGCCTCCAGCCGGAAATCCATTTCCATCGCCACCGAGCGGGCGAGCGTCGCCACCGCCTCGACCGGCCGTAGTCGTTGCGCTTCGAGCGACAAAGCTTCCACTTTGTGCGCGACGTAGAAGAAGGCGTCGAGATCGGACTTGAAGCGACGCTCGATATTGGGCCGCAAGATTTTCACCGCCTCGGCTTTACGCGCGCCGTCTGCCGCGACCTCGGCGCGATGCACTTGCGCGATCGAGGCGGCGGCAACGGCGGGTCCGAAGCTGGCATAGACGTCCGCCACCGGCTTGCCGAAAGCGGCCGCGACCACGGCTTCCGCCTCACTTTGCGGAAATGGCATCATCTTGTCCTGCAGACTTTCGAGATCGCGCGCAATTTGCTTGCCAACCACGTCGGGCCTGGTGGCCATGAACTGGCCGAGCTTGACGTAGGTCGGGCCGAGCTTGGTGAGCGCGGCGGCGAGCCGGCTCGAGCCGTCTTTGGCGGTGGGGCGTTCGAGCAGGCGGGCGAGCGCGATAGCGGTCTTGGCCGGCAGCGGCAAGGGCCTGGTATCGACCAGCGCGAACACGCCTTCGCGCGCGAACACGAAACCGGCGCGCGCGAGGCGGGTGAGATGGGAGAGGGCGGAGATCACAACTTCCAGCCCGAATGCAGCGCCACCACGCCGGCGGTCATGCTTATGAACGAGACGCGGCGGAAGCCGGCCGCCTCGATCATTTTCGCGAATGCCGGCGGCTTGGGGAATTTGCGGATCGATTCCACCAGATACTGATAGGCGTCGCGGTCGCCGGTGACGGCCTCGCCGATACGCGGGATCACGTTGTAGGAATAAACGTCGTACAGCGAACTTAAACCCGGCAAGTCAACGGACGAAAATTCCAAGCAGAGGAAGCGCCCGCCGATGCGCAGCACGCGATAGACCTCGGCCAGCGCGCGTTCGATGCGCGGCACGTTACGGATGCCGAAGGCGATGGTGACGCAGTCGAAGTGCCGATCCGGATAGGGCAATTCTTCGGCATTGCCTTGTTCGAAGGTCACCGCCTCGTCGTGCCCGCGTTCGCATGCGCGTTCGCGGCCGACGCTCAGCATGTCGGCATTGATGTCGCAGACGGTGACACGCACGCTTGGGCCCCCGGCTTCCACCACGCGGAACGCCACATCGCCGGTGCCGCCGGCGAGATCGAGCAGGGCAAATGGCCTGTCGCCTTTGGGCGGATTGACCGCCGTCACCAGCGCGTCCTTCCAGGCCCGGTGCAACCCGCCCGACATCAGGTCGTTCATCAGGTCGTAGCGGCGCGCGACCGAATGAAACACGTCATCCACCAGCCCCTGCTTGTCGGCCAGCGGCACGGTCTTTTCGCCGAAATGGGTGTCATCTTTGACGCCTTTTTGGGCCTTGCCCATTGGAATAATCCTTTGCGGGCAGGACCATAGCGCGGGCGGGCGAGGGGCGCTATGTGTGAACAGAACCAGAGTTAACCATGCCCGAGCTTCCCGAAGTCGAAACCGTGCGGCGCGGCCTGGCGCCCGCCATGGAAGGCGCGCGGCTTCTCAAGGTCGAGGTACGCGACCGCCGCCTGCGTTGGCCGCTCGCCAAGGACTTCGAAAAGCGACTGACCGGGAAAACAGTGGAAGGGCTGGGCCGGCGAGCGAAATATCTGCTGGCGGATTTATCGTCGGGCGACGTGCTGATGATGCATCTCGGCATGTCGGGTTCTTTCCGCGTCGGCCAGGACGCCAAACCCGGCGTCTATTATCACGAGCGCTCCAAAAGCACCGCGCACGACCACGTGGTGTTTCACATGTCGAACGGCGCCACGGTGACGTTCAACGATCCGCGCCGCTTTGGCTCGATGAAGCTGGTGCCACGGGCCAAACTCGATTCCGAGCCGTTGCTGCGCGGGCTCGGGCCGGAACCGCTCGGCAATGAGTTCGACGCCGCAATGCTGGCGCGCGCCTGTACGGCCAAGAAAACCTCGCTGAAGGCCGCGCTCAGCGACCAGCGCGTCGTCGCCGGGCTCGGCAACATCTATGTCTGCGAAGCGCTGTTCCGTGCGCGGCTCTCTCCCAAGAGGCTTGCTTCCACCATCGCCGACCGCGCGGGCATGCCCAACGCACGCGCGGTGGTGCTAGTCGATGCCATCAAGGCAGTGCTCAAGGATGCGATCGAGGCCGGCGGCTCCTCGCTGCGCGACCATCGCCGCACCGACGGCGCGCTCGGCGATTTCCAGCACAATTTCCGCGTCTATGACCGCGAGGGCGAACCTTGCCCCGACTGCAAGGGCAAGATCAAACGTATCGTGCAGACCGGCCGCTCGACCTTCTATTGCTCGAGCTGTCAGAAATAAGCCAAGCTATGCGCCTTAACCGCCAAGATTGGTGACATGCGCAAACTTGCCCTCATTCCGTTCATTCTTGCCGGCATGGCCGGCGCCGCATCGGCTGCAGACTATCCGGACCATTCGATCCGGCTGATCGTTCCGCAGGCGGCCGGCAGCGCCACCGACACCACCGCGCGCATCCTCGCCGCCGAACTCAGCAAGGAGCTCGGCCAACTGGTCATCGTCGACGATCGTCCCGGCGGCGCGCTCACCCTCGGGCTCGATTTGGTCGCGAAATCGCCGCCCGACGGATACACCATCGGCATGGGGCCGATCGGCGCACTCGCCATCACCCGCCACATGGTGGCGAAGCTGCCCTACGACATCGAGCGCGACTTCCAGCCGATCGCGCTGACCACGCGTGGACATCTATTGCTCGCGGTCTCGCCCAAGCTGCCGGTCACGTCGGTCAAGGAATTGATCGCCTATGCCAAGGCCAACCCCGGCAAGCTGACCAACGCCTCGTCGAGCAACGGCTCGCCCGGCCATGCCGGCGGCGAGCTGTTCAAATTCATGACCGGCACCAATATCGTACACGTGCCCTATCGCGGCGGCGCCCTGGCGATAAACGACCTGATCGCCGGGCATGTCGACCTGATGCTCGAAAGCCTGCAATCGATCGCGGTGTTCGTGCGCGCCGGCAAGGTGCGCGCGCTCGGCGTGAGCGGCGCCACGCGCTCGCCGGCGTTCCCGGATCTGCCGACGATTGCCGAGGCCGGCGTGCCCGGTTATCTGGCGCCGACCTGGACCGGCGTCATCGCGCCGGCCGGAATGTCGCGTACCATCATCGACAAACTCAATGCCGCGATCAACAAGGCGCTCGCGTCGGAAGCCTTCAAAGAGAAATTCACTCAGATCGGCGACGAGCCAGGCGGCGGCACGCCGGAAGAATTCGCCGCAACGATCAGGACGGATTCCGCCAAATGGGCGGACGTGATCAAGCGTTCGGGCGCCAGGCTCGAATGATGCGCTGGGTGCCGGTTCCCGGGCTGCCACCGCTCGGCTAGATAAGCTGAAAGCGCCAATGGGGCGTTTCACCGGGAGGGCTGGCTTTATGAACACGGATCCGTTTGTCAGCTTTATCGTCGTGCTGCTCATCGGCATTGCCGCGGGCCTTATCTTCGACCGTATGTTTGGCTCCAGTTGGGTCGCACGGCAACTCTCTGGATCGCAACAACGGATGATCACGAGCGCGCTGGTCGGCATCGCCGGGGCTTTCATCGGCTATCACATCTTCGCGCTGCTCGGTATTGTGATCAGCGGCGGTCTGGGCTTGTTCATTGGCGCAATCATCGGCGCGGCCGTGGTGCTTTGGCTTTGGCGTCAATTGCGCTAAGACGCGCGATCCTTCGCCGCGCAGAATGAGCGGGCGCCGTTACCGAGAGAATTTTGTATGAGCTACCAGAACATCATCGTCGAAATCAAAGGCCGGGTCGGCATCATCCGGCTCAACCGTCCGCAACAGCTCAATGCGCTCAACATGGCGCTCAAGGCCGAGCTCTGCCAGGCCATCGACGCCTACGAGGCCGACGAGGCTATCGGCTGCCTGCTGATCACCGGCAACGAGAAGGCTTTCGCGGCCGGTGCCGACATCAAAGAGATGGCCGACAAGACCTTCATCGAGGCCTATCTCGGCAATTTCGCCGGCAATTGGGATCGCGCTGCGCGCGCTCGCAAGCCGATTGTGGCGGCGGTCGCCGGCTTCGCGCTCGGCGGTGGCTGCGAGCTGGCCATGCAATGCGACGTCGTCATCGCGGCGGACACCGCCAAATTCGGCCAGCCCGAGATCAAGCTCGGCGTCATTCCCGGCATCGGCGGCACGCAGCGGCTCACGCGCGCGGTCGGCAAGGCCAAGGCCATGGATATGATCTTGACCGGCCGCATGATGGACGCCGCGGAAGCGGAAAAGTCGGGGCTGGTGGCGCGCGTGGTGCCGGCGGCCAGCCTGATGGAGGAGGCGATGAAAGTGGCCGAGACCATCGCCAACATGTCGCTGCCCTCGGTGCTGGCGGGCAAGGAGGCGATCAACCGCGCCTTCGAGGGCGGCTTATCGGAGGGCGTGGTGTTCGAACGGCGCATCTTCCATGCGCTGTTCGCGACCGAGGATCAGAAGGAAGGCATGAAGGCTTTCGTCGAGAAGCGTAAACCGGTTTGGAAGAATAAGTAGCGGCCGCTATTTTCGCACGCAGATTATCCGTACGACCGACGCCTTGGCGTCGCCGGTTAGCGTCGGCGAGGTCTGAACATGTTGCGCGGCGAGGAAGCCGCGGATGGTCGCGGCGCTGATGAGCCGCACTGGCGGCGCTGAGGCCTCGACGCTGGCGATTACCGCATGGCCCATTTCCATCATGCCGAGGAACTGGCCCTGCGCATCGAGCACGGCGGCGCCGGAAAATCCAGCCATCGGTACCGGTTGGCTCAGCTCGATCGCGCTGCCGTCGGCGAGCCGCGCCTTGATTTCGGTCAGCTTGCGGCTGCCATCCTGCTCTTTCGGTTCGGGAATGCCGACCAGCGTCAGCTCTCCCGACTTGGGGGGATCGTGCGTCAGCACCAACGGCGAAATCTTGCGCGGTCCATAGACGCGCAGCAGTGCCAGCCCATTGTCGTGATCCTCGGACACGCGGTCGGCATCACCCAACCCGGAAGCGACGATCACCTGGCAGCCTTGGGTGAGTTTCAAGTCGGTGACGATGTGACCTTGCGCGCTCACCACCAGCCCGTTGCCGTATTCCACCGATTTCGCCAGCGCGGCGTAGGGCGCGCTACGCTCGGGAAACGGCGAGAACGCGCTTGCCATCGCTACCATCACCGGCGCGACGATGCTCTCCATCATCTGATCGTACAGCATGGTGAAGCCGCGCACCTCACCGTCGCGCCGCTTGGCGCGCACGGAAAACAGCTTCAGGCCTTGCATGCCGCTGATGAAGAAATTGTCGTCGTGCAGCACGCTGGTTTCGATCTTGCGCGTGGCAGGTTCTTTTTTCTCTCGCTCGAACAGCGCGGCGAGCTTGAGCTCGGAATCCTTGATGCGGAAGGTCTCGACCTGCACCTCGCCATGGGCCGAGGACCAGCGCGTGCCGCGGGCGGCGTCGTGTGCAAACGGCACCAACTTGGTCGGCAGGCCGATGCGGATGCCGGTGGCCGGGTCGACCACCACGTTCCAGCCGAATTCGTCCTCGTGCACTTTGGCGGCGGCGACCAGCTCTGCGCGCTCGGTCGGCGTGAGCTCGCCGGTGATCTTGGCCTTGTGGCGCTTCTGGAAATTCTTGATTGCCGCGAGCATCGGGTCGCCGCTGGTGAGCTCGCCGGTATAGTCGCCCGCCCACAGCAGCGCCGCCTGGATTTTCAGGCGCTCGTCCAGCGGAATGACCGCGAACACGTTGGGCGCCGGTTCGTCTTTGGCGATGGCAATTTTTGGCGTGTCTGGCTTTGCTGCGACGGTCTTCGCGGCCGCGGGCTTCACAGTGGCAGGTATGGGCGTGGCGGCCTTGGCTTCGGCGGGCTTGGCTTCGGCAGGCTTTGCTTCGGCCGGCTTCGCGGCGATTACTTTCCTCTTTACATGTTTTTTTGTCGGCTTGGCGTCGGCCTGCTTGGGCACCGAGATGATGCCTGGCGAATCCTGCGCCAGCGCCGGACCGGCGCCGAGCAGCAGCGAGAGCATCACCAGAAACGGGCCGTGACGCATCGTTTTTAATGCCACCCTGACTATGTTTTGCGGCACCTTAGCCGTTCGAGGCAGCGGTGCAAGGTATCAAGAGGCTGGCCGAAATCGATGCGAGGCCATAGGCTTACTCTTATGCTCGATCACCGAGAACTCGAACGCTATGCGCGCCACATCGTGCTGCGCGAGGTCGGCGGGCCGGGCCAGGCCAAGCTGAAGGCCGCGCGGGTGCTGGTGATCGGCGCCGGCGGCCTCGGCGCGCCGGTGCTGCTTTATCTTGCTGCCGCAGGCATCGGCACGCTCGGCGTGGTCGATGACGATACGGTGTCGCTGTCGAATTTGCAGCGACAGGTGATCTTTACCACCGATGATATCGGCAACCGCAAGGTGGATGGCGCCGAGACGGTGATCGCGCGGCTCAATCCGCATGTGGCGGTGGAAACCCACATGACGCGGATCGATGCGAGCAACGCACTCAAGCTGATCGCGGACTACGACATCGTCGCCGACGGCTCGGACAATTTCGCCACCCGCTATCTCGTCTCCGACGCCTGTTATTTTGCCAAGAAGCCGCTGGTCACCGCCGCAGTCGGCACCTTCGATGGCTCGCTCACTACCCTGCGCGCGCATGAGACGCGCTCCGATGGCCGGCGCAATCCGACCTATCGATGCCTGTTTCCCGAGCCGCCGCCGGCCGGCACGGTGCCGGCCTGCGCGGAAGCTGGCATTCTCGGTGCGCTGCCGGGCGTGCTCGGCTCGATGATGGCGCTGGAGGTGATCCGCGAGATCGTCGGCTTCGGCGAAGGCCTGGTCGGCCGGCTCTTGATGGTCGACGCGCGCTCGATGCGGTTCGAGACGTTGAGTTACGAATGGGACCCGGGCAATCCGTTGAGCGGCGAGAAGCCGGCGATCAAAGATTTGAGCGGGCATTTGTAGCTGTCATTCCGGGACGCCGCGAAGCGGCGGGCCCGGAATCTATACTCCGCAGCGCTGGGGTTATGGATTCCGGGCTCGCGGCCTTCGGCCGCGCCCCGGAATGTCGTTAGAGCATTGACGGCAAGACGCGATCCGGCGGCCGGTGCCCGTCTATGAAGGTCTTGATGTTGATGATGACCTTCTCGCCCATATCGACGCGGCCTTCCAGCGTGGCTGAGCCCATATGCGGCAGCAGTACCACCTTGCCGTCGCGCGCTAGCTTGACTAGCTTCGGGTTCACCGCCGGCTCGTGCTCGAACACATCAAGCCCCGCGCCGGCGATGTCGCCCGCCTCGATCAGGCGCGCGAGCGCGTTCTCGTCGATCACCTCGCCGCGCGAGGTGTTGACGATATAAGCCTCGGGCCGCAGCAGCTTGAGCCGGCGCGCCGACAGCAGGTGATAGGTCGCCGGCGTGTGCGGGCAATTGACCGAGATGATGTCCATGCGGGCGAGCATCTGGTCGAGGCTCTCCCAATATGTGGCATCGAGCTCTTCCTCGATCTTGGGCGCCACCCGGCGGCGGTTGTTGTAATGGATCTGCAAGCCGAAGGCGCGCGCGCGGCGCGCCACCGCCTGGCCGATCCGTCCCATGCCGATGATCCCTAAGCGCTTGCCCCAGATGCGGTGGCCGAGCATCCAAGTCGGCGTCCAGCCGGTCCATTCGGTGTCGGCGGTCAGCACAGCGGAGCCTTCCACCAGCCGCCGCGGCACTGCCAGCACCAGCGCCATGGTCATGTCGGCAGTGTCCTCGGTGAGCACCCCCGGCGTGTTGGTGACGGTAATCCCGCGCTGCACGGCGGTGACGACGTCGATATTATCGACGCCGTTGCCGAAATTGGCGATCAGCTTGAGCTGCTCGCCCGATTTGCTGAGCACCGAGGCGTCGATGCGGTCGGTGACGGTCGGCACCAGCACGTCGGCGGTTTTCATCGCCTCAGCGAGCTGGCCTTGTGTCATCGGCTTGTCGTCGGGATTGAGCCGGGCGTCGAAAAGTTCCCGCATGCGCAGCTCGACGCTGTCCGGCAGCTTGCGGGTGACGACGACTAGCGGCTTTTTTGTCTTCGTCATGTCCTTTTTACCGCGGCATCCGGCGGCCCATCGTACTGCCATTGGGGCGCCGTTCAGCCCTCTTTAACCGGGCTCGCCCACACTCCCGATTCTCGCACGTGGGGTCGAAATCCGTTCTTTTTCCTACCAGATGGCAGTGACAACACAAAGCTTTGCAGCGGCGTTCCGCCGCCTGGGTTGCGCGGCGCTTGCCGCCGGCATTTTGGCGATGCTGGCGGGCGCGGGCCATGCGGCCGGCGATGTGGCCGCCGGTTCGGTGAGCGGCCTGCCGGTCCCGCGCTTCGTCAGTCTGAAATCGGATCGAGTCAATGTGCGCTCGGGCCCCAACAAGGACCAGGAGGTGCGCTGGGTCTATACCCGCGCCAGCATGCCGGTGGAGATCACCGCCGAGTTCGAGAATTGGCGGCGCATCCGCGACTGGGAGGGGGCGGAAGGCTGGGTCTACCACTCGCTGTTGTCCGGCAAGCGCTCCGCAGTGGTGGTGCCGACCTTGAAGGACGATCTGGTGCCGCTTTATGAGAGCCCGGACGCCAAATCCCCGGAGACCGCCCGCCTGCAATCCGGCGTGCTCGGCCAGCTCAAATCCTGCAACGGCACTTGGTGCCAGTTCGTAGGCAAGAATTTCGACGGCTGGATCCGCCAGGAACGGTTGTGGGGTGCCTATCCGAACGAGAAGGTAGAATAGTTATCCCGTCACCCTGAGGCGGCCGCGCGCAGCGCGGCCCTCGAAGGGCGACGGGCCAGGATGACGGATCAAACACTTGCCAAAATGCAGATGGCCGGGACAAGCCCGGCCATGACAACACAATTCAGATTTAACTCAGCTCTTCTTTCGCAGTCGCACCACCACGTCGACGCGTTCGATCTCGAAACCTTCCGGCGGGGTCGGGGTCTTGCCGACAATCACCTCGGCGCACGGGATGTCGACCAATTCATTCTCGCCCTCGACGAAGAAATGATGGTGGGCCGAGGCATTGGTATCGAAATACGCCTTCGATCCTTCAACCGCCACCTGGCGCAGCAGGCCAACCTCAGTGAACTGGTGCAGCGTGTTGTAGATGGTAGCCAGCGACACCGGCACCTTGGCGCGGGTCGCCTCTTCGTAAAGCATTTCGGCGGTGAGATGGCGGTCGCCCTTGCCGAACAGCAGCCAGCCGAGCGCCATGCGCTGGCGCGTCGGCCGCAAACCGACCTGGCGCAGCATCGCCTTTACGTCATGCCACGGGCAGCCGGTGAATTCCGAACGGTTGGCCGCTGCCGGTGCTACGGCAGGCTTTGCGTAGGGGAACATCATGGTACGCGCTTGGCTCATCGCTTAATCCACATCGGCAGCCCCGACGGCAAAAAACCGTTTCATTTGCAACATATACGCATTAGCGGCCTAGATGCAACTCTCTCGCAATTGCCGCCGCGGTCGTTTTATCGCGGTGTTCCAGTAGAAGGCGCGGTGTTCCAGTAGGAGGATTGTCCGTGCTGCGCGGTTCCGCCATCTTTGCCCGGTAGCCTCGGTGTGTTACGAATCCGCGCATGGGAATTCAGCCTGCAGGACCGCTAGGCGGGGATATCGCGGTTATGAACACCAGGCGTCAGAGCTTTGGATACGAAGACTTACTAGCCTGCGGGCGGGGCGAACTGTTCGGGCCGGGCAACGCACAGTTGCCGCTGCCGCCGATGTTAATGTTCGACCGCATTTCCGAGATCGCCGAGCAGGGCGGCGAGCATGGCAAGGGCCTGATCCGCGCCGAACTCGACGTGAAACCGGACCTCTGGTTTTTCCTCTGCCACTTCAAGGGCGACCCGGTGATGCCGGGCTGTCTCGGCCTCGATGCGCTATGGCAAATGGTCGGCTTTTTTCTCGGCTGGCTGGGTTCGCCAGGCAAGGGCCGCGCGCTCGGTCTGGGTGAAGTCAAGTTTTCCGGGCAAGTGTTGCCGACGGTGAAAAAGGTCGTCTATGGCGTCGATTTAAAACGAGTGATGCGCTCCAAGCTGGTGCTCGGCATCGCCGACGGCTGGCTTTCGGCGGACGGCAACGTGATCTACAAGGCCTTCGACCTCAAGGTCGGCCTGTTCAAGCAGGACGAAGCGCTGCAGCCGAGCGGCGCTTGAGTTGAGCCTGCGGTGTTGCGTGGTTGCCTAAGGCAGGCCATGTATGGACCAATCATCGACAATCCGCGACGCGAGCAAGGATATGCGGTCATGAGACAAGTTGTCGTCACCGGGATGGGCATCGTCTCATCCATCGGCAACAATACGCAGGAAGTTCTGGCGAGCCTGCGCGAGGCCAAGTCCGGCATCGTGCGCGCGGAGAAATATGCCGAGATGGGCTTCCGCTGTCAGGTGCACGGTGCGCCCACGCTCGATCCGGCCGAGTCGGTCGATCGCCGCGCCATGCGTTTTCTCGGCGGCGGCGCCGCCTGGAATCATGTCGCCATGGAGCAGGCGATTCGCGATTCCGGCGTTGAGGACAAAGACGTTTCCAACGAGCGCACCGGCATCGTCATGGGCTCGGGCGGGCCGTCTTGCCGGGCCATCATCGAGGCCGCCGATACCGCCCGCAGCAAAGGGCCCAAGCGCGTCGGCCCGTTCGCGGTGCCGAAGGCGATGTCGTCCACCGCGTCGGCGACGCTCTCCACCTGGTTCAAGATCAAGGGCGTGAATTATTCGATTTCGTCGGCCTGCGCGACTTCCAACCATTGCATCGGCAACGGTGCCGAAATGATCCAGTGGGGCAAGCAGGACATGATCTTCGCCGGCGGCTGCGAGGAACTGGACTGGTCGCTCTCCGTGCTGTTCGACGCCATGGGCGCGATGTCGTCCAAGTACAATGACACGCCGACCAAGGCCTCGCGCGCCTATGACAAGGACCGCGATGGCTTCGTCATTGCCGGCGGCGCCGGCGTGCTGGTGCTGGAAGAGCTCGAGCATGCCAAGGCGCGCGGCGCCAAAATCTATGCCGAGGTCGCCGGCTATGGCGCGACCTCCGACGGCTACGACATGGTGGCGCCCTCGGGCGAAGGCGCGGTGCGCTGCATGAAGATGGCGCTGGAGACGGTGAAAACGCCGATCGACTACATCAATCCGCACGCCACCGCGACGCCGGTCGGCGATCTCAAGGAGATCGAGGCGATCCGCGGCGTGTTCGGGCCTAAGTGCCCGCCGATTTCCGCGACCAAGTCGTTGACCGGCCATTCGCTCGGCGCGGCCGGTGCGCAGGAGGCGATCTATTCGCTCTTGATGATGCACAACGGCTTCATCTGCGAGAGCGCCAATATCGAGAACCTCGATCCCGCCTTCGCCGACATGCCGATCGTGCGTGTGCGCAAAGACAACGTGACGCTCGGCGCCGTGCTCTCGAATTCGTTCGGCTTCGGCGGCACCAATGCGTCGGTCGTGTTCAAACGGCTGGAAGCGTGAATTGCCGATGCCGGGATTGATGGAGGGCAAACGTGGGCTGGTGATGGGGGTCGCAAACGACCACTCGATCGCCTGGGGCATCGCCAAGATGCTGAGCGACCACGGCGCCAAGCTCGCCTTCACCTACCAGGGCGACGCGCTGGCCAAGCGGGTGAAGCCGCTTGCCGCGCAGGCCGGCTCTTCGTTCGTGATGCCGTGCGACGTCGAGGATATCACCTCAGTCGACGCGGTATTCGCCGAGATTAAGAAGCAATGGGGCACGATGGATTTCCTCGTGCACGCGGTCGCCTATTCCAACAAGGACGAACTGAAAGGCCGCTACGCCGACACAACGCGCGAGAACTTCATCCGCACCATGGTGATCTCCTGCTACGCCTTCACGGAAGCCGCCAAACGCGCGGCCGCGCTGATGCCGAACGGCGGCGCCATGGTGACGCTGACCTACAATGGCGGCCTGCGTGCTATGCCGAACTACAACGTGATGGGCGTCGCCAAAGCGGGGCTGGAGGCCTCGGTGCGCTATCTGGCGGTCGATTTCGGGCCGCAGAAGATCCGCGTCAACGCCATCTCAGCCGGGCCGATTCGCACGCTGGCCGGCGCCGGCATCACCGATGCGCGCTACATGTTCGCATTCCAGCAGAAATATTCCCCGCTCGGCCGCGGCGTGACTCTGGAGGAGCTGGGCGGCGCCGGGCTTTATTTATTGTCGGACCTGTCGACCGGCGTCACCGGTGAGGTGCACTTCGTCGATAGCGGCTACAACGTCGTCGCCATGCCGCAACCCGACGCGCTCAAGGCCGCGCATGGCGCGGTCGATGGCAGCGACGGCGGCTAGTCTTTATGTTGTCGTCCCCGCCTTCGCGGCGGCGACAATGAAAAACGGCCGGGACATGCCCGGCCGTTTCATTTTGCGTTCTCGGCGTTAGGTTATTCCGCCGCCTGCGCGTCCTGCGGCAGGTTAACTGGGATCATCGAATTATGAGGGCCTGGCGTCAGGGCGGCGTTTCAAGTCGTATTGAAACGCGGCCCTGATTTCTTGTCCATGGCTTCCACCAAGCGTCCAGGATAGTAGGAGTTGCGTAGCCTCGATCTGGGCATGATCACCCGATGCTCGGTCGCGGCTGCGCTCTGGAAGCCCTCGAAAACCTTTTCGCAGAGATCAGGCGAGGTCGAAGCGATCAAGGTTCATAACCTTGTTCCAGGCAGCCACGAAGTCACGCACGAACGCCTCCTTCGAGTCGTCACAGGCATATACTTCTGCGAGGGCCCGGAACTGGGAGTGTGAACCGAAGATCAGGTCGACACGGGTGCCGGTCCACTTGACCTCGTTCGTCTTCCGGTCGCGCCCTTCGAACACGACTTCGGACCCAGCAAACGCCTGCCATTGCGTGCTCATGTCGAGCAGGTTGACGAAGAAGTCGTTCGTCAGCGTCTCGGGCCGTTTGGTGAAGACACCGTGCGTGGACTGCCCGGCATTTGCGCCCAGGACGCGCAGGCCGCCGACGAGAACCGTCATCTCAGGCGCCGTCAGCGTCAGCAATTGCGCCCGATCCACCAACAGCTCCTCAGCCGACAGACGTTGGTTGCCGCGGAGATAGTTGCGGAACCCGTCAGCGGTCGGTTCGAGCGGCGCGAAGGAGTCGACGTCGGTTTGCTCTTGCGACGCGTCCATGCGCCCCGGCGTGAAAGGGACCTTCACGTCGTGCCCGGCGCCCTTCGCGGCTTTCTCGATCGCCGCGCAGCCGCCGAGAACGATCAGGTCAGCAAGCGAAACTTTCTTGCCGCCGGATTGTGAAGCGTTGAACTCCTTTTGGATCGCTTCGAGTTTCTGAAGGACCGTCGCCAGCTGAGCCGGCTGGTTGACGTCCCAGTCCTTTTGCGGCGCGAGGCGAATGCGCGCGCCGTTCGCTCCACCGCGCTTGTCAGAGCCACGGAACGTCGACGCCGACGCCCAAGCCGTCGAGACCAGCTGGGAAACGGACAGCCCAGACGCGAGGATTTTCGTCTTCAGAGCGGCAATATCCTGCTCCCCGATCAGCGGATGATCCACAGCGGGGATCGGGTCTTGCCAGGGCAGTTGCTCCTTCGGAACGAGCGGTCCGAGATAACGCACGATCGGGCCCATATCGCGGTGCGTCAGCTTGAACCACGCCCGAGCAAACGCGTCTGCGAACTGATCCGGATTCTCGTAGAAGCGCCTTGAAATCTTTTCGTAAGCAGGGTCGAACCGCAAGGCGAGGTCAGTGGTCAGCATGGATGGAGCGTGACGCTTTGACGGGTCGTGCGCATCCGGCACCGTACCGGCGCCTGCGCCATGCTTCGGCTTCCACTGATGCGCACCGGCCGGGCTCTTGGTCAGTTCCCATTCGTAGCCGAACAGGTTCCATAAGAAGTTGTTGCTCCACTTCGTTGGCGTCGTAGTCCAGATGACTTCCAGTCCGCTGCCGATCGTGTCACCGCCTTAGCCGCTTCCATAGGTGTTTTTCCAGCCGAGACCTTGGTCCTCGATGGAGGCGCCTTCGGGCTCGGGGCCGACATACTTGCTCGGATCGGCAGCGCCGTGAGTTTTGCCGAATGTATGTCCGCCGGCGATGAGCGCGACGGTCTCCTCGTCGTTCATCGCCATGCGCGCGAACGTCTCGCGAATATCCTTGGCCGCCGCGAGGGGATCCGGCTTGCCGTTCGGCCCTTCCGGATTCACGTAGATCAGACCCATCTGCACGGCGGCGAGAGGATTCTGGAGATCGCGGTCGCCGCTGTAGCGTTCGTCCGCCAGCCACTTGCCTTCCGGGCCCCAGTAGATGTCCTCTTCGGGCTCCCAGACATCCTCGCGCCCGCCGCCAAAACCGAACGTCTTAAAGCCCATCGACTCGAGGGCGACGTTGCCGGCGAGAATCATGAGGTCGGCCCAGGAGATTTTCCGGCCATACTTCTGCTTGATCGGCCAGAGCAGCCGGCGCGCCTTGTCGAGGTTCACGTTGTCGGGCCAGCTATTGAGCGGCGCGAAACGCTGCTGACCGGCTCCGGCACCGCCGCGGCCGTCGCCGATGCGGTACGTACCCGCGCTGTGCCATGCCATGCGAATGAAAAGTGGCCCATAGTGGCCGAAGTCGGCCGGCCACCAATCCTGCGAGTCCGTCATCAGGGCATGCAGGTCCTTGATCACGGCTTT
>DATISB010000008.1:0-18332 GCA_035469145.1 Pseudolabrys sp. | reverse complement strand
GCGCCACCTTCTCGGCCGGCGCTTTCTGCTGCGCGGCAGGCGCGCGAGTCGGCGCCGCTTCGTCCTTATTCATTGTCTGCGCCGATGCGACACCGACGGTGAGCAACAGCGCCGTTGCGACGGTCGATAACAGTCTTGTTTTCCTCATTGAATCCTCCTGTGGGCACCTCCCGACGTGCTTGACGTTGTGGCGTGCTTAATAAGAACGTCGCGAGGCCGCGTCAGTTCCGCAATCTTTGTTCTGCCGCAGTTCCCCCGCCATTGCGTTCGGGGTTCCGCCAAGGCACCCTTTCCGAAAGAGGTGAGGGAGGGGACGTTGGCGATTCTGTCATCCGCCATCGATACGGGCAGCGGCGAATTCCGCGCCAATGCCGAGAAAATGCGCGCGCTCACTGCCGAGTTGCAGGCGCGCCGCGCTGAAGCCGCCTTGGGCGGCACGGAAAAATCGCGCGAGCGCCATGTCGGCCGCGGCAAGCTGCTGCCGCGCGAGCGCGTGATGAACCTGATTGATCCCGGCTCGCCGTTCCTGGAACTGTCGCCGCTCGCCGCCTTCGGCATGTATGACGGCGACATTCACGGTGCCGGCATCATCACCGGCATCGGCCGCATCGAAGGGCGCGAATGCATGATCGTGGCCAACGACGCCACCATCAAGGGCGGCAGCTATCATCCGATGACAGTCAAAAAACATTTGCGCGCCCAAGAAATCGCGCGCGAGAACCGGCTGCCCTGCATCTATCTGGTCGACAGCGGTGGCGCCAATTTGCCGACGCAGACGGATGTGTTCCCCGACCGCGAGCATTTCGGCCGCATCTTCTACAACCAGGCGATTTTATCGAGCCTGCGCATTCCGCAGATCGCCGTGGTGATGGGATCCTGCACCGCCGGCGGCGCCTATGTGCCGGCGATGTCGGACGAGACCATCATCGTCAAGGATCAGGGCACCATCTTCCTCGGCGGCCCGCCGCTGGTGAAGGCGGCGACCGGCGAGGTGGTGAGCGCGGAGGAATTGGGCGGCGCCGACGTGCATACGCGCAAGTCGGGCGTGGCCGACCACCTGGCGCAGGACGACCATCATGCGCTGTCGCTCGCGCGCCGCATCGTCGCCAACCTCAACAGCAGGAAAACGGTGGATATTCCGCTTCATGCGCCGCGTGAGCCGGTGCTCGCGTCGGCCGAGCTCGACGGCGTCGTGCCGGTCGACCTGAAGAAGCAATACGACGTGCGCGAAGTGATCGCGCGCCTGGTCGACGCGTCGGAGTTCGACGAGTTCAAGGCGCTCTACGGCACCACGCTGGTGACCGGCTTCGCGCGTCTCCACGGCATGCCGGTCGGCATCTTGGGCAACAATGGCATTCTGTTCTCCGAAAGCGCACTGAAGGCCGCTCATTTTGTCGAGCTCTGCTGCCAGCGCCGCTTTCCGCTGCTGTTCCTGCAGAATATCGTCGGCTTCATGGTCGGGCGCGACTACGAGGCCGGCGGCATCGCCAAGGACGGCGCCAAGATGGTGACGGCGGTGGCCTGCGCTGCTGTGCCGAAGATCACCGTCATCGTCGGCGGGTCATACGGGGCCGGCAATTACGGCATGTGCGGGCGCGCCTACGGCCCGCGCTTCCTGTTCATGTGGCCGAACGCGCGCATCTCGGTGATGGGCGGCGAGCAGGCGGCCTCGGTGCTGGCCACCGTCAAGCGCGACAACATCGAAGCCGGCGGGGCCAAGTGGTCGGCGGCCGAGGAAGAGGACTTCAAGGCGCCGATCCGCGCGCAATACGAAGCGGAGGGCAATCCCTATTACGCCACCGCGCGGCTGTGGGACGACGGCATCATCGCGCCTTCTGAGACCCGCCGCGTGCTGGCCCTGGCTTTTTCCGCCGCGCTCAACGCACCGGTACGGGGGACGCGGTTTGGGGTGTTTAGGATGTGATACGGTCTTTCATCAGATGGCTGGCATGACTTACACCTCCGCCCTCATCGTCGGCGCCGGAGCCGGGCTCTCGGCCTCGCTCGCGCGCGCTTTCTCCAAGGCCGGCATGCGCGTGGCGCTGGCTGCGCGCTCGACAGAAAAGCTGAGCGCATTGGCGCACGAGACCGCCGCTAAGACCTATCAATGCGACGCCAGTCAACGTGCGCAGGTCGACAAACTGTTCGCCGATCTCGATGCAGAATCAGGCGCGCCGGATGTGGTGGTCTACAACGCCAGCTATCGCACGCGCGGGCTGTTCATCGAGCTCGACCCGGCCGAGGTGGGGAAGGCGATTGCCGTGACCGCCTTCGGCGCTTTCCTGGTAGGGCAGGCGGCGGCGCGCCGTATGCTTCCGCGCGGTCATGGCGCCATCCTGTTCACCGGCGCCTCGGCCAGCGTGAAGGGCTATGCGCAGTCGGCACCTTTCGCCATGGCAAAATTCGCGCTGCGCGGACTGGCGCAGAGCATGGCGCGCGAATTGTCGCCGCAGGGCATTCACGTAGCGCATTTCGTGATCGACGGTGGCATTAGGAGCGCGCGCCGCGTCGAGCATCCTGATAAGCCAGACTCTTTGCTCGATCCCGACGCTATCGCCGCGACCTATCTCAACGTGCTCAACCAGCAGCGCAGCGCCTGGACGCATGAGGTCGAGCTACGGCCGTGGGTGGAGAAGTTTTGACTTCCGCTCAGCGTTCCAGCATCCCGATCACGACGTCCCAATTGACAAAGGCCTGCTTCGGGCCGGCATTCAACACGCCCTTGTCGTGCAGATAGGCCGAGCCGAGCATCAGCACCGCGCCGACGAATACGCCCAGAATGAATTTCATGATCGCCTCCCCAAAAGAAGCCGGCAGGGCCGGACCTCGCATATACGTATCATAGCCCTATATTGGCTTCAGCAATGTCGGCGGTGGCAATACCAACCGCTCGTTCGCGCGAGTGTGAGCCCGCTGGTGACACGGGCTTTTGCCGCCGCCGCGTGCTAAATACGGCGCATGGCAAATCCCGATGATCTCAAAGCTATGGCGCCCACCGGAAAACTGCGCGGCGGCGTGGTGGTGTCGCCGGCGGCCTCGGCTTTTTTTGCTATCAAGGACGGCAAGGGCGACGTGCATGGCGTCACTCTTGATCTGCTGCGCGCCTTTACCGCTACGCTCAAGCTGCCGCTGGAGCTCCAGGTCTATGACAATTCCGGCCAGGTGACCGACGCGGTGGCGAGCGCCGCCTGCGACCTCGCCTTCATGCCGCAGGATGCCGAGCGCGCGAAGAAAGTCGATTTCGGCCCGTCCTATTATTTCATCTCCAGCACCTATCTGGTGCCCGCCGGCTCCAAAATCCAAAGCATCGATGAGGTCAACCGCCCCGGCGTACGCATCATCGCCATTTCCAACACCACGACCGCGCGCAGCGCGCGCCGCACCGCGCCCAATGCCTCGGTCGAGGAAGTGCCAAGCGTCGAGCAGATGACCGCGATGGCGGTAACGGGGCAGGGCGACGCCTTCGCTCTGTCGCATGACTCGTTTGCCGGGCTGCTGCCGGAGCTTCCCGGCGCGCGCGTGCTGTCCGGGCATTTCCAGCAGACCGGTATCGCGGTGGCGGTGCCGAAGGGGCGTCCGGCGGCGCTCAAGCTCGCCAGCGGCCTGCTCGAAGACGCCAAGAAATCCGGCCTGGTCCGCCGTGCGCTCGATGCCGCCGGCTTCAAGGACGCGGAAGTGGCGCTGTAGCTCTCACGTCGTCACAATCACATTGCCGATCGTTCCGCGCTCCACTGCCTCATGGGCGGCGGCGGCGTCGGCCAGCGGATAGGTCGGCGTTGCGACCCGATTGATCAGCTTGCCCTGCTCGAGCGCGCGGTTGATGGCGGAAACCGCGCGCTCACGTTCGCGGGTGTCGAGTTCGTAGACCAAAAAGAATTGCACGCGAATGGATTGGGTCAGGCAAAAGAAGGCCGGCAGGTTGACCGCCGCCGCGCCGGTGCCGTATACGATGACGCTGCCTTTCGGGCGCAGCACGAACGGAATGAGCTTGGCATTGGCGGCAAGATCCATCTCGATCAACGCGTCCACGCCGTGTTTGCCGGTGAGTTCCATCACCCGCTCGCCGACGTCCTCGCGCTTATAGTCGATCGTATGGTCGGCGCCGGCCTCCTGAGCGGCCTTGGCCTTTTCGGGCGAGGAAATGGTGGTGAGCACGGTCGCGCCCAAAGCCTTGGCGAACTGGATGACGTATTGGCTGACCGAGCCCGCGCCGCCGGCGACCAACAGGGTCGTGCCCATTTCCGTAGCCGCAAGGGTGACGGCATGAATAGCGGTCATGGCCGGAATGCCCAGACAGGCCCCGGACTCAAAGCTGATACCGTGCGGCAGCTTCACCGCTTGCGCCGCCGGCAGCGCGATGGTTTCGGCGGCCGTGCCAAAGGCGCGTTTCCACTGGCCGTTCCACACCCACACTCGTTCGCCGATGCGCGTTTGCGCGATGCCTTCGCCGACCTGGTCGATCACGCCGGCGCCGTCGCTGTGCGGGATCACACGCGGCCAGGCGATCGTGCGGGTGGCGCCCTGGCGCGCTTTCACGTCTGAAGGATTGACGCCGGAAGTCGCGAGCTTGACCCGCACCTCGCCGGGGCCGGCTTGCGGCGTCTCGACCTCGGCCACGCGCAATACCTCGCGCGCCGAACCGTTCTGCTCGTAATAGGCGGCTCGCATGCGATGTCTCCCCGGCTGACCCGCTACAAAATATCACCCTTTGGCGCGACCGAAACCCGTCGCGCAGCTGGAGCCAGTCTTTAACGACTATCCAAGCATAATTATATGTCCACCAGACAGCCCCAAGGAGGAGGTCGACTATGCAATACCGTGTCTATAGCGGCCCAAAAGGGTCCAGCGAGATATCTCCGATCGCCAAGGAGCAGATGCTATTCAAGGAAGTATCCACACTGGACGAAGCGCTTTCGTTTGCGCGTCACCTAAAGCAGACTGGGCGGATGCCTCTGCTGATCGAGGGCGACGACGATACCCGCATGAATAAACGCGAAATTGATGAGGCCCTGGGGGTTGGCCAGCGCGAGCAGGTCGGCAACTAGCATCTAATCCTTGCCCCCGATGTTAGCTGGCGAGCCGGTCAAAAACGGTTCGGGGCAGCATCTGGGGCAGCAGGCGACCGATTTCGCACCAATGCCCCGGCAGTGACTGGGGGCGTGAGTCCGTTGATGGTCAAGCGGCCTTCATCTCTTTTTTCGCCTTGGCGGTGGCCTCGGCCGATAGTTTCTGCCGGGCCTTTCTATTGGATGCATAGTGGACATCAGACCGGGATCGCCAGCATCAATGACCCTCGGCAACATGTGCGCAAACGGCGTGCGCAAGCTTTCTGTTTGTGGTTCGCTGGCAATACTAATCGTCATCGCTATGACCTACCCTACGCAAGCTTTGCTGAATGCTTCGATTACTTCCTTAAAACTGGCTACGGCATTTAGGTCACGGCTCCGTTCTGCCAATACCATTGTTCGCGTTGAAGCTAACAGCAAAAAAGACCGCCTCGCGGCGGTCTCTCCGAAATCCGATCAGGTATTTTTATCAGGCGGCAAGCTGATCACAGGCTCAGCCGCGCCTCATTAATGACCCGGTCCCATTGCACCACTGCCCTTCCAGCCTTCGCCCTTTTCCTCCTCCAAAGCGAAACAGCTTGGCTGATGCTCTTCGGCTGCCATTGATGGAATTTCACGTTGCCGCGCTCGATATCGCATAATTTCGTCAAGCGAAACCTTTCCGACGCCGGGAATTACCGCGATCTGAACGGGCGTCATAGACAGCAGGCGCTTCGGCACGTCGATTTTGCAGGCAAGCAGCGCTTTGACCGTACGATCACTTAGACCTGAATCCCTGAACGAAAACCGATCTAGCCTATCGGAGATTCTGATAGTCAGTTTATTTGCGGCTTGCATGATACTAACCGCTATAATTAATTGATACGTGACCTAAAAAAAGCCTAGACCATCGATCTCACAGATTCGACTGTACTTAGGTGCAACGAACCAAAGGGCGTTACGGCCAAAACCCGAAAGAGCTGGGGTGGTTGCATACACTTACCTCGGCCCGATGGCGGAGTGGGTACGCAGCGGTCGTGCATGACCGACGGCCTTGGTTCATTTCCAAGGTCGGGCCTCCAAATTTCAATGCAGCCAAACGCTTCAGCAAGTCAGCCAGCGGCGAGCGTCTAGGCGAGTGGAATTGGCGCTGAATGCGACTGGATAGGCGGAATTCTAGGCTAGGTCCGGTACACACGGAGCGGGAGGCGCTATTGTTCAAGAAATTCGCCGCGCTAGACGACGCCCTGTCATGGGCGCACCATGTCGAGCAGGGCGGGCGTGTCCCGTTGTTGGTTGAAGGCGACGACGGCACCCAGATGGACCGCCGCGCCATCGCCGACACGCTTGGAGTCGGTCAGCGCGAGCAGGTCGGCCGCTAAGCAGTGAAAACAGTTCTGGCTCGCAGGGCTTAACCGGCGACCCGGGTCCATTCGGCACGAGCACGCTGGGTAAGTTGCTCCCATTTAGTGCCGACCACGTCCCAATTGACCATTGGCCGTTGCATGCTGGCCGGCGCGTTTGCCGCCGCTAGCGTGTTGTGAGAGTCGTAGAGATAGGCGCCGCCGACGGTCAAAACGCCGCCGAGAATGATCCCAAGCAGGATTCGCATGTGAAACCTCCACGTCCCCGCATCAAAACGCGGGCGCGGACCTACGGTTCCACGGTCGCAGGGCTCTTCTGTGCTCCTTTAGGGGCATGGGCTGGGCGAGCTTGCGCGCGCGGCTTGCGGCTCGTTAACCACCCGGAACCTTTTGTTGTAACCTATTGAAAACGCTTTAATTCTGACTGCAAAATCTTCGCACCGAGGCAAAATAAGCTGCTATATTGATTTTATGAGCAGCCATTCCGCTAAAACCGCCGGCCGGTCGTCCAAAGCTCCCCGGCGACCCGACAAAAAAGGCGCCAAGAGCGCCGGCGCCGAGTTGAAGAAGGCGTCGAAATCGGCCCGCCGTCCGGTCGGCAAGTCCGCGCGGCCCAACGCCGTCACGGCTATCCGCGCGCCCAGCATCGCCCCCAAGGCTGCGCTCAAGTCGGCGGCCAAGATGATCCGCACGCCGAGTCCGCCGATGCAGCCGGTGGCTGCGTACGACATCAAGATCATGGCGCACAAGTACCAGGTCGGCGAGACAGTTTACTTCACCTCGCCGACATTCGGCCGCGCCGCCGCCACCGGTAGCTATACGGTGGTCAAGCTGCTGCCGTCGGAAGGCGACGACTACCAGTACCGGATCAAGAGTTCCGGCGAGGCCTTCGAGCGTGTTGCCAAGGAAAGCCAGCTCGACCGCGTCTGAGCCGGCGTCATCAACGCCCGACGTCCGCGATTTCGTCTCCGCCATCGACTATGATGACATGATCAGGAACGCGGCATCGGCCGCAGGGAGCAACGCGTGCCGATCTACATAACGCAGGGCCGTTACACCCGCGAGGCCGTCAAGGGCATGATCGTCAAGCCGGAAGACCGAGCTGACGCAATCGGCCGCGCCATAGCCAAGGCCGGCGGCCGTCTGATCGGCTACTACGTTACCTTCGGCGACTACGACTTTCTGACCATTGCCGAAGCGCCGAGCGAGATTCAGATGGCCGCAGTGCTGCTGGCGGCGGCCGGCGGCGGCGGTGTAACCGATCTGCGCACTACAGTGGCGATGACTTCGGTGGAGGCAAAAGGCGCCTTTGCGGCGGCGGGCGATCTGGCGCCGGGCTTCAAGTCGGCCGGGGGTACGTGAACCAAGGTGTCGCAAGGAATAAACCAAAGCATCGCAGCGTTATCATCAGCCTGAATAAAGTCGTTACGGAGGATTCATGCTCAAAACTCTGCGTCTTGTCGCGTTCATGTTGTCTCCAATGTTGCTGGCGTGGCCAGCGTCGGCGGAAACTTATCCGAGCCGCACAGTCCGTTTGATTGTGCCGTTCGGAGCTGGCGGACCGGCCGACGTTTATGCCCGCATTCTCGCCAAATATTTGTCTGAAGAAACCAAGCAATCATTCGTGGTCGAAGACCGCCCCGGCGCCGGCTCGCTCGTCGGCACCGACGTGGTCGCGAAATCCGCACCCGACGGCTACACGCTCTTGGTGATGTCGAACACCCACACCACCAACGAGTCGCTTATGCCGAACAAGCCGTATCAGCTAATGCGCGACTTCGTGCCGGTGGCGACCATCAATTATTCCGACCTGCTGATGGTAGTGCATCCCGACGTGCCGGCCAAGACAGTGGCGGAATTCATCGCGCTGGCCAAGAACGACCCCGGCAAGCTCAACTACGCTTCGTCCGGCCCGGGCACGCCCTATCACATGGCGGGCGAGCTGTTCAAAGCCATGAGCGGCACCGATATCGTGCATGTGCCGCACAAGGCCTCGGGCGATATGCGCAACAGCGTGCTGTCGGGCAACGTGCAGATGATGTTCGATGCCATCACCGTGATGTCGGAGTTGGCCAAGGCCGGTAAGGTGCGCGCGCTCGCCACCACCGGCAAGGAGCGCAACCCGCTCACGCCCGAATTGCCGACCGTCAGCGAGACGGTGCCCGGATATGAATCGACCATCTGGATCGGCCTGATGGCGCCGAAGGGCACGCCCAAGGAGGTCGTCACCTTCCTCAACAGTTCGGTCAACAAGGTGATCGAACTGCCCGACGTGAAAGCCACCTGGCTCAAGCAGGGCGCCATCCCGCTGGTGAAGACGCCGGAGGAGTTCGATGCCTATCTGCGCAAGGACATCGAGAAATGGGCCCATGTGGTAAAAGTGTCCGGGGCCAAGATCCAATAACGGACGAAATAGTCGGAGGGCTATGCTGACCATGGGTGGCATGTCGCTGAACGGCCTGTTGTCGAGCCTGCTGGTGCCCATCGTCGGCGTACTGGCGGCGGTGGGCGTGATGCTGCTGCTCATGAAGTACCGCCGCGGCTGGGCGGACGGTGCGCGCCGTCTGCTGCTGCCGATCGTGGTGGTGGTGCTGACCGGCGTCGCGGTGGTGTCCATTCTCGACCGCATGGCGCAGGATGAACGCGGGACCGAGCGCCGCGCACTGACGCAGCGCAGCGCGGAACTGACCGCGCAAGCGCTGGTGCCCGGCTCGGCGCTCGCCTGCCTCGACGGCGCCGCAGGCGAAGTGGTGGAGAATACCTGCGAGAAGGCGGTGTTCGCCGGTGCACAAAGCACCGCCGCCGCGGTCGCCTATATGGCGGCGCGGCTCACGCTGCTGGCCGACGGGCTCGCCTTCGCCCGCCACGGCGACGCCGATTTCCCCGCCGCATTGGCCGGCCTGCGCCGCGCCATCGAGCTCGACCGCTTCGGCATCGTCGCCCATGTGCTGGCCGTGCGCGACGGCTGCACCGCCGAACGCTGCGCCGCCTTCGCGCTGCTCGACGATGCCAATGTGATCAAGTCCAATCTCAAGGCGCAGGTCTTCAACCAATATGTCTCGCGCTATGCTGCGGACTGGAACAAGTTCGTACCCACGGCCGAGAAACAGGCGCCGGTCGCCAGTGTGCTAGAGTCGACGGCACCGTCCAAGACCCCCTTGGGGAGCAAATACAGCTTTCCCTCGGCCGCCTCGATCCCGCCGGTAAGCATCATGAATACCGAGCCGCCGCTGCCCAAGCAGGCAACCGATGCGCAGGCCGCGCAGCCTGCCCCGCCCGCCATCCTGGGCACTGCACCCCTGAAACGGCCGCCGACCCCAGCGGCCCCGCTGCCCGCGCGCTAGCGAACTGCGTATCCTAGGCGCAGCGCGGCGTGAGCAAAGCGAAACGATGCGCTGCTGACCTGGGATCTTCACAAATTTCGAGTTTGATAAGGCCCCGCATCAGCGGCGCACCACTTCGCTGACACTCGTGCTTCGCCGCATCCGGGGCACGTTGCTGTTCGCCGCGACGACTTCGCTTTAGTATCACCGCTCAAGTCAAAGCCGGACGCATCCATGTTCTCCTCCGTCCTGATCGCCAATCGCGGCGAAATCGCCTGCCGCATTGCCCGCACCGCCAGGCGGCTGGGTCTGCGCACCATTGCGGTCTATTCGGAGGTAGACAGCGCCGCGCTGCATGTGCGGCTTTGCGACGAGGCGCACGCTATCGGATCGGCGCCGGCCGCCGACAGCTATCTGCGCATCGAAGCACTGATCGCCGCCGCCAAACAAGCGCACGCGCAATGCATCCATCCAGGCTACGGCTTCCTCGCGGAGAACGCCGATTTCGCGCAAGTCTGCAGCGATGCCGGGATCGTCTTCGTCGGGCCGAAGCCTGCGGCGATCCGCGCCATGGGTCTTAAAAGCAACGCCAAGGGGCTGATGGAGAAGGCCGGCGTGCCGGTGGTACCCGGCTATCACGGCGACATGCAGGAGCCGAAATTTCTCAAACAGAAAGCCTACGAGATCGGCTATCCGGTGCTGATCAAGGCGGTGGCCGGCGGCGGCGGCAAAGGCATGCGCCGCGTCGACCGCCACGCCGAATTCGATACTGCGCTCGCCGCGGCCATGCGTGAGGCGAAAGCGGCCTTCGGCGACGAGCGCGTGCTGATCGAGAAATTTGTCAACGCGCCGCGCCATATCGAGATGCAAGTGTTCGCCGACCGCCACGGCAACGTCATCCACCTTAATGAGCGCGACTGTTCCTTGCAGCGCCGCCACCAAAAAGTCATTGAGGAGGCCCCGGCGCCGGGCATGAGCGCGCAACTTCGCGCCGCCATGGGCGAAGCCGCCGTCGCCGCCGCCAAGGCTGCCGGTTATGAGGGCGCCGGCACGGTCGAGTTCATCGCCGACGGCGCAAAGGGGCTGAAACAAGACCACTTCTGGTTCATGGAGATGAACACGCGCCTGCAAGTCGAGCATCCGGTGACCGAAGCCATCACCGGCCTCGACCTGGTGGAATGGCAATTCCGCGTCGCGGCCGGCGAGGCACTGCCGCTCACGCAAGCGCAGGTGCCACTGATCGGCCACGCGGTCGAGGCGCGGCTTTATGCCGAGGATCCCGAACGCGGCTTTCTGCCGTCGACCGGCAGGCTGCTCGCGCTGAATTTCCCACAACACGAAGGCCTGCGCATCGATACTGGCGTCGAAAAAGGCTCCGAAGTCACGCCGTTCTACGATCCGATGATCGCCAAACTGATTGCCCACGGAAACAGCCGCAACGAGACGCTCGACCGGCTGGCGGGTGCGCTCGACAAGACCGTCGTCGTCGGCCCGCGCAGCAATGCCGGCTTCCTGGCCGCGCTCTGCCGCGCCGAGGGTTTTCGCAAAGGCGATTTCGACACCGATTTCATCGACCGCAACCTTGCCGCGCTCGGCGCCGCCCCGCAGGGCCTCGACCGCGCCGCCGCCGCGCTCGGCACGCAGAAGCTGGTGGAGGGCGAAAGCGCCCGCATCGCTGCGTCGCTCGAGCGCGAGCCCGGGGAGCCGGCTTCGCCCTGGGACAGCGGCGACGCTTTTCAGCTGGCGGGTGCGCGCCGCCTCGCATTGCCGATCCTGGCCGAGGGCGAGAGCGTTGTGGCGCAGATCGCCTACGGATCCGGTGGCGCATTGGTCGCCATCGATGGGATTGCGCCCGCGTCTGACGCGGTTGTGATCAACGCGGGAGATGAGGTCTACGTGCTGCGCCACGGCCGTCAGACCGTGATCAGCTTACGCGATCTCACCCTCGACGAGGCTGGGGATCATGGCGCGGGCGGGCTTGTGCGCGCGCCCATGCATGGCAAGGTGCTCTCGCTTTTGGTGGAGCAGGGCGCCCGCGTCAGGCGCGGCCAACGTCTCGCCATCATTGAGGCCATGAAGATGGAGCACACGCTCACTGCGCCGATCGACGGCACCGTTGCCGAGATCGCGGTCGCCACCGACGCGCAGGTCGCCGAGGGCGCCAAGGTGATGGTGATCGAGCACTTAAAAGAATAGTTTGGAAGTCAGCAATGCCGCTTCATCTCATCAAGCTGTGCGTCGGCTGCGATTCGGTCGCCGATCTCGAAGGCTGGATCAGGCAGAAACTGAAGGAAAAGAAGAAGCGCCGGCAAAAGCCCGAGCACATCCACACCACCCGCATGGTGCCCACGCGCGCCGAGGAACTGACCGACGGCGGCTCGCTTTACTGGGTGATCCGCGGCCAGATCACCTGCCGCGAGCGCATCCTCGACATCCGCCCCTTCACCGACAAGGACGGCATCGGCCGCTGCCGCGTGGTACTTGACGGCAAACTGGTGCTGGTCGAGCCGCGCCCGCGCTCGGCCTTCCAGGGCTGGCGCTATCTCGAGGCCAAGGAGGCCCCGCGCGATCTGTCGCGCGCAGCACCGGGCGCCGCCAAGATGCCCGAACAGATGCGGCGCGAATTGCGCGAGCTGGGGTTGCTCTAGACGCCCAAATTATCGATCAGCCGCGTCTTGCCGATCTTGGCGGCGACCAGCAGCCGGATCGGCCCGTCCTTGCGCGAAGCAATGGGCGCAAGCGTCAGCGCATGGCGCGCTTCTAGATAATCCAAGGCAAATCCCGCGACATCCATCTCGATGCGACTAACATCGAGCACATGCGGAATTTTTTCGCCTTTTTTAATGCGCGCTGCACTCGTTTTGAGCACGCGATAGAGCAGCGGCGCGACGCTGCGCTCGGCCGCCGTCAGATATGCGTTGCGCGACGACAGCGCGAGGCCGTCCATCTCGCGCACGGTCGGCACACCGATCACCTTGAGCGGAAGGTCGAGATCCTTCGCCATCTGGGTGACGACGCGGAGCTGTTGGTAATCCTTCTCGCCGAACAAGGAGAAATCGGGCGCGATTTGCGTGAACAGCTTGGCCACCACGGTGGCGACGCCGCCGAAGAAATGCGGGCGGAACTTGTCCTCCAGCCCGGCCTTGGCGGCACCTTGCGGTTCGATACGGGTGGCAAAGCCCTCCGGATACATCACCTCGGCCGACGGCGCCCAAACCAGGTCGGCCTTAGCCGTTTGAAGCACCTTGAGATCGGTCGTAAAGCCGCGCGGATAGCTGCCGAAGTCCTCATGCGGTGCGAACTGCGTAGGATTAACGAAGATCGACACCACCACGCGGCTGGCGAGCCGGCGCGCCTCGCGCACCAGCGTCAAATGGCCGCGGTGCAGGGCGCCCATGGTCGGTACCAGGGCGATCCGTTCGCCGGCGTCCCGGAACGGGGCAAGGGCGCGGCGGAGCGATGGAACCGTGCGCGCGATGGTCGGGCGGTCTGCCATAATTCGTGCGCCTGTCGGCTGATTGTCGCAAAACCGGACTAGCCCATAGCAAAACGTCGCCGGTCCGGCCACGCGGGAACTGGCGAAATCATAATGAGCTTGACTATAGCGCGGTAATAATTCGAGAATTGCAAATTCGAGGGGCGCGTCATGTTGGTCCAGTCGATCGAGCAGGCTCGTCAGTCCGCGCACGTGGTCGTTCTCGGCAACGAGAAAGGCGGGTCGGGTAAGTCGACAACCGCTCTGCACATTGCGGTTGCGCTGCTCAAGGCCGGCCAGCGCGTGGCGACCGTCGATCTCGACAGCCGGCAGAAAAGTTTCACCCATTACATCGAGAACCGCCGCGCCTGGGGCGAACGCGCGCGTGTCACGCTTGACCTGCCGACGCATTACTGCGTGGAGCGGGCCGAGAGCAATTCGCTGGAAGCCAACGAGGCGGAAGAATTCGCCAACTTCTCGAAGGCGGTCAGCGCGCTCGAGCACAGCCACGACGTGGTGGTGATCGATACGCCCGGCAACGACACCTATCTGATGCGGCTCGCCCATTCGATGGCCGATACGCTGGTCACGCCGCTCAACGACAGTTTCCTCGATTTCGACGTGCTCGCCAGCCTCGACCCGACCAATTTCAGTGTCACCGGCGAAAGCCACTACGCCGAGATGGTGCGCGAGTCGCGCCGCCAGCGCCGGCTGGTTGACGGCCAGCTGACCGACTGGATCGTGGTGCGCAATCGTCTGTCCAGTCTCGGCTCGCGCAACAAGAAACTGGTCGGCGACGGCCTGATCGAATTGTCCAAGCGCATGGGTTTTCGCTGCGTGGACGGCTTCGCCGAGCGCGTGGTCTATCGCGAATTCTTCCCGCGCGGCCTCACCGCGTTCGACGATCTCGACGAGGCCACGCTCGGAACGCGGCCGAGCATGTCGCATTTGACGGCGCGCGAGGAAGTCATCGCGCTGCTCAATGCGCTGCACCTGCCGCTGTCGGAAAACGGCAAGCGGCGGGCCGCCGCACGCGCCGAATGGTACTCGGTCATGGATCAGCCGTTGCAAGTCCACGACGTCATCGACTAATCCGCTACGGCTATTGCAGGCTAGACCGAAGGTCGCCACCTTTAGGGAGCGGCACGAATTCGGTGTAGACTGTCCCCATGAGCAAGGACCGCTCCCAGCAAACACCGGCGCCAGCCTCTTCACGGCCGGAAATCGCCGAATTTATCGAGCGCGTTCACGCGCTAGGGCCCGCCTCGGCTTCGGACAAGCGCGGGCGGCTGATCTTCGCGCTCGACGCCACCATGAGCCGGCAGCCGACCTGGGATTCAGCCTGCACGCTGCAGGCTGAGATGTTCCGCGAGGCGGCCAGCGCCGGCGGGCTCGATATCCAGTTGGTTTATTTCCGGGGCTTAAGCGAATGCCGCGCCTCGGGTTGGGTCGCCGGAGCTGAGAAACTCGCCGGCCTGATGTCGGCCATCGATTGCCGCGGCGGCCACACGCAGATCGGCAAGGTGCTCAGCCATGCCCGCCACGAATACGGCAAGCAGCGGGTGCAGGCGATGGTGTTCGTCGGCGACGCCATGGAGGAGAAGATCGACGACCTGTGCAAGGCAGCCGGCGAGCTCGGCCTACTCGGCGTTCCGGTGTTCATGTTCCAGGAGGGCGACGACCCGGTGGCGGAGAACGCCTATCGTGAGATCGCCCGGCTGTCGCGCGGCGCTTATTGCCGCTTTGATACCGGCGCGGCGCACCAGCTCGGCGAATTGCTGCGCGCGGTCGCCGCCTATGCCGCCGGTGGCATCAAGGCGCTCGCCGATTTGTCGGCGCGGCGCTCAGACGGCGCGCGCAAACTGCTGGCGCAGCTTCGCGCATGATCCCGAAAAATGGGAACCGGTTTTCGGATAAGATCATGCGCAAGCAAGTGAACCTCTAATATGCCGACCATCATCTTCGGCCTGCTCGTGCTGGCACTCGCGCTTTGGGTGCTCGGCGTCATCTCGAAGGTCGATCCGAAAATCGCCGCGCGGGTGCTCAAAGCCTCCGGCGGCATCCTCGCGATCGGTTTTGCCGTATTTCTCGGCCTGCGCGGGGAAGTCGGCGTCGCTATTCCACTCGGCATATTCGGGCTCGGGCTGCTCGGCTGGATCCCGTTCGGGCCGGCGGGCTTTTCCCAGCGCACCCAGAAGAGCGCCGGCCAGACCTCGCATGTGCGCTCGGCCTATCTCGAAATGGAGCTCGACCACGACAGCGGCGCAATGCGCGGACGCATCGTCGCCGGCCGCCACCAAGGCGCGGCGCTCGAGCGGCTCGACGTCAAGACGCTGGCCGCACTGCTCGATGAGATCGACGAAGAGAGCCGCGCGCTACTGGTGGCTTATCTTGACCGCCGGGATCCCAGCTGGAGTGAATACGCGCAAGGACACGCGGCAGCGGGGCGGGCTGCGACGTCCAGCGGAAAAATGACGGAACAGGAGGCCTATCAGATCCTTGGCGTGCAGCCGGGTGCGAGCGCAGACGACATCACTCGCGCGCACCGCACGCTCATGAAGAAAATGCATCCCGACCAAGGGGGGTCGACATACTTGGCCGCCCGCATCAACGAAGCCAAGGAAATCCTTTTTCGCCGCCATCGCTGAGGTACTCCTTACGCAACACCATCAGCGGCTCCTGAGTATCGGCACATCCCTGTATTTTTTAGTCCTCAATTCTTCAGCATCATGCATGGAATTTCACTGCGCTTGAGATTCTTGCAGGCGATTTCCGCCTGAACCTTGTCCAAGCCGGCAAAGCGCGCGCGATAGAGCGACTTGTCGCCCTTCGCCACCCGTTCAGTGAACGGGTCGGCTTGGCCGAGCTGGTCCTTGGCCTTGCCTTGCGCCGCGACCAGGCGCTGCTTGGCTTCGTTCTCATCGGGGAAAGCGCCGACCTGGATCATCCAACTGCCGCTACGTGGCTTGGCTACGGGTTGTGGTATTGCGGCCGCGACCGGCACGCTGTCGCCGGCGGAAGCGACCTTGGTCGGCAGCATGCCAAGCACGCTCGGTTTTGCGCCTGGTGGCGGCAGAGGTTCCGGCTTCACGATGGCGACATTGGTCGGGCTGGCGGTGGCCTGCGCCGGCATGAGCTTGGGGCTATCGGATGGCAGCGGCGACAGCGACGCGGTGCGCATGGCGCTGATCTGCACGGTGAAAGTTTTCACCGGATTGGGCTTGATCGGATCGGTGGAGCCCAATGCGGGTTCGGCCTGGCGCGGCAAAGGCGCCGCCGCGACAACTTTTTCCTTGATGTCCTTGGCTTCCTTGCTGTCCTTGGCACGCGCCTCGGCGGTCTCCCAGCCCTCGACGACTGGCGGCGCCGTGCGTTTGACCGCGGCGATATTGATGTTGTTGTCGATCAAGCTGCGCACCAGCGCATCGCGCGCATTGGCGGTACGGCCGCCGAACACCACCGCGACGAGGTGACGATTGTCGCGCTGAACCGAGGTGACGATATTGAAGCCGGATTCATGGATGTAGCCGGTCTTGATGCCGTCGACGCCGGGAATGCTGCCGAGCAGGTGATTGTGGTTGCGCATCTCCTCGCCGCGGAACTCGAAAGTCCGCGTGGAGAAGTAGCGGTAATACTGCGGAAAGCGGTCGTGGATGGCGCGCCCGAGGATGGCCTGGTCGCGGGCGGTGGTGATCTGCTTGTCGTCGGGCAGGCCGGAGGCGTTGTAATAGGCGGTGTGCGTCATGCCGAGCGCGCGCGCCTTTGCGGTCATTAGCCTGGCGAAATCGGGTTCATCGCCGGCCAGGGCTTCGGCCACTATGACTGCCACATCGTTGGCCGACTTGGTGACGATAGCGCGGATGGCGGTCTCGACCCGGATCGACTCGCCCGGCTTGAGCCCCAGCTTGGACGGCGCTTGCGCGGCGGCATGGGCTGAGGCAGGCATTTCGGTTGACATCTTGATCTTGCCCGCCTCTAGCCGCTCGAACAGCAGATAGAGCGTCATGATCTTGGTCAGCGAGGCCGGATGGCGCGGACTGTCGGCGTTGGTCGCCTGCATCACCGCGCCGGAATTGGCATCCACCACGATCGATGAAGAGGAAGGCTCGTACTTTTCGGCGGCGGCAGCGTGGTGGCGGTGGTGTCGTCCGCGGGCGTCGGCGTCGGTGGTGGCAACGGCAAGCAGCGTCGCCAAACAGAGGGCGCTCCAACGGAGACCGCGTTGGACAGAGGCTCCCGCACGCAACATCCGCTCTCCCCCAACCCCGTTTTCAGACGGACTTAAAGACCCGCCAAATCAGGCGGTTTTATAGCGCCGCCGCGCCGCCATAAATTACGACCGTAGGGGATCACGGTTTACAAATTCTTAAGACAATCCCCGAGATTTTAAGGTCTTTTTCGCACTGCAAAATAATAGTTGACTTTATTGTGCAGCGCAGTATAAGTTTTATCCATTCCCGGATAGGCCGGGTACAGTAATCAGCACGTTGGTGCCGCTTTGCGGCCGGGAAGGGATGACAATGGTCAAGAATTTAGAGGACCTCCAGCAGGTCGGGAAAGAGAATGTCGATATCGCTCTGAAGTCCATGGGCGTGCTGTCGAAGGGCAGCCAGGCCATCGCGGTCGAGATCACTGACTACTCGAAGAAAGCTTTCGAAGACGGCACCGCGGCGCTGGAAAAACTGTTCGGCGTCAAGTCGTTCGAGAAGGCGATCGAGGTACAGACCGAATACGCCAAGACCGCCTATGAGGGCTTCGTGGCCAAGGCCTCCAAGATCGGCGAACTCTATGCCGATCTCGCCAAGGAGACCTACAAGCCGTTCGAGACCCTGATGGCGAAGGCGAAGTAACTCGCTGTCCGCGTAAAGCGTTGCGTAAAGCGCGAGTGTACGTGGTGTAGCGTTGCGTAAGCGTCAAGGAAAAAGCCCGGCTCATTTGGCCGGGCTTTTTGCGTTTCGGCGCTCGACTATTGCGCGATGCGAAGCTAGAGCATTCGACGGCTGAGTTGAATCGATTGTGATCGTAGGGGGATTCCCCTGAAGGTACGAATGTGAATCTATGGGACCTTCCGATTGGGAGGCCCAGATGAGGGGAACAGCCTATTCAAATGACCTTCGCAGCCGGG
>DATISB010000007.1:0-75674 GCA_035469145.1 Pseudolabrys sp. | reverse complement strand
TGCAAAACAGGTGGTAGGGGCTTCGGAAGATCGGCCGTCAAATTGTACCAAGTCTTCGGAATGTGCGACTCATCCATGACGAATTTGACCTGGTCACTCACGCAACTCTCCCTTGGCTTAAGTCCAACACGATCGAATTTGCGGCAACATAGATTGCCCGTTTATGAGTCCACGCGCCTCAAGTCTCAATCGCCGGATCGCGACCGACCAGGCGCGCGAGCTGGCGCAGCCGGTTGGCCACCCGCTCGCTCCCAAGCCTGGCGAAGCGGCCGGGCAGGCGCAGCACCAACTTGCCGCGATTGACCCGCATCGGTGTGGTCGGCAGCACGCCGTTCTGCCCGGCGGTGAGGATATAGGCGACCCGCATGGCGGCGCCGAGCACGCGCGCGCGATCGAGCATGCGGGTGGTGGCGAGTTCGCGTAAGCGCGGCGACAAGTCCTCCTCACTCAGGCCGGCGTGGCGGAAATAGACCGACAATGCAAGATAGGCGCGGCTGGGATGGTCGACGGCGACAAAGGCGCCGTGGGCGATGATATTCATCGACTGCTCGCCGCGATAATCCGGATGCGCGCGCCAGCCGATATCGGCCAACAGGCAGGCTGCATGGCGCAGCCGGCGCTCGTCGGCGGTCTCATCCAAGCCGGAGGACGCCATGAAGCGGTCGGTCCATTCGATCAACTCCTCGCCGTGATGCGGCGAGCGCGAGCGTAGCACGTTGAGATCGGCTGCGGCCGAGATCAGCGGATCGCGCGCGCGTTCGCTCGGTTTGAGCAGTGAATAGAGCAACCCTTCACGCACGCCGAGCACGGAGAAGATAACCTGCTTGGGCTTGATCGTGCGCACCAGGTTTTCCATCACCAGCGCGGCATAGGCGAGCAGCGGCCGGCGGGCGGCGTTGACGACTTCGATCTTGGACAATGTCTCGGTATCGACACGGTGCACCAGCCTGGAGAATTCCAGCGCCTCGCGAGCGGAGATGCGGTAATTGTGCATGACGTGGAACGGATAGCCGGTCTGCCACATATGCAGCCGCGCCAGCGCGCGCCAGGTGCCGCCGACGGCGTAGAAAGTACGGCCCTCGCCCTCGTGCAGCATATCGAGGTCTTCGAACGCGTCCTCGACGAATTTTTCCGCCTTCTTGAGCGACCGGCCGGCGATGTCCTGCAAGGCCAGGCCGCCGAGCGGCAGCGTCACGCCACCGCGTACGCGCGAGCCGTGCACGTCGATCAACTCGAGCGAGCCGCCGCCGAGGTCGCCGACTATGCCGTCTGGCTTGTGGATGCCGGAAACGATACCGAGCCCGGTGAGATGGGCTTCGCGTTTGCCGGACAGAATGGTGATGGGCGTGCGGCTGATGCGCGTCGCCTCGGCGATGAAGGCGCGGCCGTTGCGCGCGTCGCGGCAGGCGGCGGTGGCGATCGCCCAGATCTTGCGCACGTGCAAGGTGTCGCACAGCGCGCGGAAGCGCTTGAGCGCGTCGAGCGCGGTGTCAATAGCGTCGAGCGCCAGCAGGCCGGTCGACTGCACCTGGCGGCCGAGGCCGGCCAGCACCTTTTCATTGAAGATCGGCGTCGGCGACCGCGTCAGCCCTTCATAGATCACGAGGCGGACCGAGTTCGAGCCAATATCGATGACGGCGATTGGCGGCCCGTGGTCGAGCCGGCCCTTGGCCGAATTCATGATCGGATGCTTGACGGCCGAATGCTTACACCCCTTCGACGAGGCGGCGTATAAGGCTGCGTGGTGACGATTCCTTGAGCGATTTGCCACGGCCCGACAGACTCGGATTTGTCATGAAATACTTGTGGGCGTTGAACGGTTCCTCGCCCGGCGCGGCCTTTATGCGCGTGGAACTGCCGTCCGGCAAGAGCTTCCAGCTTTGCTCGTTATCCTTGAAGTTTGCGACCATGATCTGACCGAGAACCTGCTCGTGCACGGTCGGATTGAGAATTGGGCACAGCACTTCGACCCGGCGGTCGAGATTACGCGGCATCATGTCGGCGGAGGAAATATACAATGCCGCCTTCGGATGCGGCAGTGTATAGCCCGCGCCGAAGCAATAGATGCGGCCGTGTTCGAGAAACCGGCCGACGATGGATTTGACCCGGATATTGTCGGACAGCCCCGGCACGCCCGGGCGCAGGCAGCAGATGCCGCGCGCCACCAGGTCGACGGCGACGCCAGCGCTCGAGGCATCGTAGAGTGCGTCGATGATTCCCGGATCAACCAGCGAATTCAGCTTCATCCAGATCGTCGCCGGCTTGCCGGCCTTGGCATTGGCGATCTCTTGGGCGATGTGGTCGAGAATGCGCTTGCGCAGGTTGATCGGCGAGATTGCCATTTTCTCGAGCTCGGCCGGCTCGGCATAGCCGGTGATATAGTTGAAGATGCGCGCCACGTCGCGCCCGATCACCGCGTCGGCGGTGAAGAACGACAGATCGGTGTATATGCGCGCGGTCACCGGGTGATAATTGCCGGTGCCGGCATGAATGTAAGTCGCCAGCGTGCCGCCTTCGCGGCGTACTACCAAGGATAGCTTGGCGTGCGTCTTCAATTCGATGAAGCCGTAGACGACCTGTACACCGGCGCGCTCGAGATCGCGCGCCCAGCGGATATTGGCCTCTTCGTCGAAGCGCGCCTTGAGCTCGATCAACGCGGTGACCGACTTGCCGGCCTCGGCCGCTTCCACAAGCGTCTTCACGATCGGGGATTCGGCCGACGTGCGGTACAGCGTCTGCTTGATCGCGACCACGTTGGGATCACGCGCCGCCTGCTGGAGGAATTGCACCACCACATCGAAGGATTCATAAGGGTGGTGGACGACCAGATCTTTCTGCCGGATGGCGGCGAAGCAGTCCCCGCCGTGATCGCGGATGCGCTCGGGATAGCGCGGATTGTAAGGCACAAATTCGAGATCGGGACGGTCGAGCCTGTTGAGCTGGGACAGATCGTTGAGCGCGATCACGCCATTGACCATGAACACCTCGTCGTCGGCGACCGCGAGCGCGCGCTGAACGAAGCTGCGCAACTCCGCCGGCATCGTGGCGTTGAGCTCCAGCCGGATCACCGAGCCGCGCCGGCGCTGTTTGAGCGCGGTCTCGTACAGCCGCACCAGGTCTTCCGCCTCTTCCTCGATTTCCACTTCCGAGTCGCGGACGACGCGGAACGCGCCCTGCCCCTTGACCGTGTAGCCGGGGAACAGCCGACCGATGAATAGAGCAGTCGCCTCCTCGAGCGTGATCAGCCGGATGTTTTGGTCGGGCCCGTTCGGCATGCGGATGAAGCGCTCGATCTTCTGCGGCATGCGGATAAGGGCGTTCATCGACCTTCCGTCGCGTGCGCGCGCGAGCTGCAGCGCGATCGAAAAGGCGAGATTGGGAATGAACGGGAACGGATGCGCCGGGTCGATGGCGAGCGGCGTGAGCAGCGGAAACACGTGGGTGAGGAAGCGTTCCTCCAGCCAGGCGCGCTCGGTCTTTTTGAGATCGCTGCCTTCGATCAGCGTCACTCCGGCGGCGGCCAGCGCCGGCCGCAATTCTAGCCAACGCTGCTGCTGATCGCTGGCGAGCTGCGATACCGCCTCGCCAATGCGGGCAAGCTGCTCCGAGGGGGTGAGCCCGTCCGGGCTCTGAGTCGTAATGCCTTGCAGCACCTGGCCTTTGAGACCGGCGACCCGCACCATGAAGAATTCGTCGAGATTGTTTGCCGAAATCGACAGGAAGCGCACCCGTTCCAGCAGCGGATGCTGCTCGTTGCCGGCCTCTTCCAGGACCCGGCGGTTGAAGTGCAGCCAGGACAATTCCCGGTTAATGAATCGCTGTGGCTGCGACCTTAAGCCGGTGTCGGACGCGGAAGCGGGGGCTGCAGGAGTAATGTCGCGGTCGGCGACCGGAACGATTTCTTCAACCGATGCAATAGCTTGCGCACGATCTGCCATTTTAATGGACGCCTGAAACGTCGAATCTTTAGCCGATAAAAGTGGCCGGCGGATGACAGTTCGCGCCCGAACCGTCCGTTTCGTCAAGAGATCGTCATTGACGTCGTTAAGCGGGGCTTTTTTTGCTAGCGCGTGATCTTTTCCGAAAACCAGTTTCCACTTTTCGGGATTACGCACTACTCGCGGATAATCTCCGCCGCCAGCGCCCGCGTCACCGGGCGGTGCTGGCGCATCGCCTCCTCGTCTAGCCGCGCGAGCACGGCGCGGGCGCCCGCGAAGGACCGCTCGATGCGGTTGACGAGATAGTTCACCAGCGCCTCGTCGACGGCAAGCTGGCGGTCAGCGGCGAGCTTGACGATCAGCGAGCGCAGCAGCGCGTCGTCGGGGGCGGCTAGCGCCACGCTCGGCAGCGCGCGCAGGCGCGAGGCAAGATCGCGGATCGCCACCGGAAAAGTCGGAAGCGGCGAGCGCGAAGTGATTAGGACAAAAGCACCCTCCTCGCGCGCGAGATTGATAAGATGAAAGAGCGCGCGCTCGTCGAGCCCGGCGAACTCCAGATCCTCGAGCACCAGCGCACCGGTGGCCAAGGCCGCCGGCAGATCGATGTCGGGCAACAATTTCGCCGCCAGCACACGCGCTCCCGCCGCTTCCGCCCAGATCGCGGCGAGATGGCTCTTGCCCGAGCCTACCGACCCGATCAGCGCCACGATTCGATCCGGCCAATCCGGCCAGCGGTCGATCAGCGTCAGCGCGGCGGAGTTCGACGGGCCTGGCAGGAAATCCTCGCGCGCGAAGCTTTCGGCATGATTGAGCGCGAGCACGAGCTGACGCGGACTGACCAAGCTACCCATGCGCTCAACCTGCCTTCTCGCCGGTATAGAGCAAACTTTCACGATAGCGCTGCAACGCGAAGTGCGCGAGCACGCCGATAGTGGCGGCCAGCGACACCGCCACCAGCAGGCCGACGAAGCCGAACAGATAGCCGAAGGCGAGCAATGCGAGGATCAGCCAGACCGGATGCAGGCCGACGCTTTCGCCGACCAACTTGGGTGCCAGCAGATTGCCCTCGAGGAACTGGCCGACCAGGAAAATGCCGAGCACTATGAGGATCGAGCTGTAGTCCGGCCAGAACTGCGCTACCGCCAGGCCGAGCGCGAGGATCAAGCCGGTCATCGAGCCGACATAGGGAATGAAGGTGATCACGCCGGAAATCAGCCCGATCAACAGGCCGAAATTGAGCCCGCTGAGCGTGAGCGCCACCGCGTAGAATGAGCCGAGGATCAGGCAGACCGCGGTCTGTCCGCGCACGAAGCCGGCAGTGGCGGCGTCGACCTCGCGCGCGAGCTGGCGCATGACTTCGCGCTGATTGACCGGGATCCAACTGTCGGCGATGCGGAGCATGCGGTGCCAGTCGTAGATCAGGTAGAACGCGAGCACAGGTGTCACCACCACCAGCGAAAACAGCGAGAACAGCGCGCGACCGCCCGACCAAAGGGATTGCAAGAACGTAGTGAGCCAGCCCACGCCTTGTGTCACCAGATCTCCCACCGATTTGTCGGCGCTGAAACTCGCGCCCAGGATTTTCTGGAGCCACGGCCGGCTCGGATCGCTGAGCAGCGATTGCAGCCGCATCACATAGCCGGGAATCTTGTCGATAAAGGATGACAACTGGCCGCCCAGGATCGGCGCCACCAGCAGAATCAAGAGGACGATCGCCATCACCACCAGAGTGATCATCGACAGCGCGGCGGCCAGCCGGTTGGCGCCGAGGCGTTCAAACCGGTCGGTAACCGGCGTAAGCAGATAGGCGATAGCCGCGCCGGCGACGAACGGCAGCAGGATCTGGCTCAGCAGCCACAGCAGCAGCACGATGACTGCGAGCGCGGCCAGCCAGAACACAACTTGTCGCTCGGACGGCATGCCATCGCCCTTGGGCAAATCGCGACGCAGAAGCGGCCGTGCGCGCGGGCTCATGGTCCGCTCGCCGTCGTGTTCATGTGGCGCACCCATTCGGCGACATAGGCAGCCACCGACAGCAAGGTCAAAACGGCGACAAGGCCCATAAGAATGAGCGTGAGCGTCGGCAGCTCGTAATTGAAGCCGAGCGAGCCGAGCACCACGCTAGCGAACACGATCTGCGCCACCGTGTTGAGCTTGGAGACCAGCAGTGGCTTGATCTTGAGCGGACTGCCGACCAGCCACGACAGCATGATTCCACCGACAATCAAAATGTCGCGTGACACCACCAGGATCACCAGCCAGCGCGGGATAAAGCCGTTGATGCCAAGGGTGAGATAGATCGAGACGATCAGCGCCTTATCGGCGAGCGGATCGAGATAGGCGCCGAGTTCGGTGGTCATGGCGAAGCGCTTGGCGAGATAGCCGTCGACGGCGTCGCTTACGCCGGCAGCCAGGAACAGCACGAAGGCGATCCACATGGTGCCGGGCGTGGCAATCGCCCAGACCAAGATCGGCACCAGCAGAATACGCCCTAGCGTAATGAGGTTAGGAATATTCAAGACAATCCCGGCTCGTCGACCCGTCCCGGCTTGGTCCCCCGGCAACGCGCCAATCTCGGCAGAGTATAACGGCGCTTCGACCATTGCGCGACTTGCGTTTTCCACGTAGGACCCCGGCGCTAGAGCGTGACCCGTTTAGAAGGGCCATCATGGCAGTAAAGGAGCGCGGCCTCACTTACGCGCAAGCAGGAGTCGATATCGACGCCGGCAACCGGATGGTGGAGCTGATCAAGCCGCTGGTACGCGCCACCGCGCGCGCCGGGGCAGATGCTGAAATCGGCGGCTTCGGCGGCCTGTTCGACCTCAAACGGCTGGGCATGACCGATCCGGTCCTGGTGGCGGCCACTGATGGCGTCGGCACCAAAGTCAAGATCGCCATCGAAACCGGCCGCCACGACACCATCGGCATCGATCTGGTCGCCATGAGCGTGAACGACCTGGTGGTGCAAGGCGCCGAGCCTTTGTTCTTCCTCGACTACTATGCCTGCGGCAAACTGGAGCCCGAGGTCGGCGCCGCTGTGGTCGCCGGCATTACCATCGGCTGCCGGCAAGCCGGCTGCGCGCTGATCGGCGGCGAGACCGCCGAGATGCCCGGGCTCTACCAGGGCGACGATTACGATCTCGCCGGCTTCGCGGTCGGCGCCGTCGAGCGCGGCGCGCTGCTGCCACGCAGCGATATCGCAGACGGCGACGTCATCATCGGGCTCGCCTCCTCCGGCGTGCATTCCAACGGCTATTCGCTGGTACGCAAGGTCGTCGGCAAGACCGGGCTCAACTGGTCCACGCCGGCGCCGTTCGCACCGGAGCAGACACTTGGCGAAGCTATTCTCACGCCAACATGCATCTATGTGAAGGCGTGCCTGGCGGCGATCCGCACGACCCAAGGCGTGAAGGGCCTCGCGCATATCACCGGCGGCGGTTTTCCCGACAACATCCCGCGCGTGCTGCCGGACGGACTTGGCGCGCGCATCGATCTCGCGCGCGTACCGGCGTTGCCGGTGTTCAAGTGGCTGGCCAGCGAAGGCAACATCGCGCAGAATGAAATGCTGCGCACGTTCAACTGCGGCATCGGCATGATCGTGATCGCCGCGCCCAAGGACGCCGCCAGGGTGACGCAAGCTTTCACGCAAGCGGGTGAGCAGGCGGTCACCATCGGCAGCGTGGTGCGAACGGCCGGGCAAGCGCGCGTCGCTTATGATGGCAAACTCGATCTTGGGTGACGCAAGGAGCGACCATGAGCCGCAAGCGCGTCGCCGTACTCATTTCCGGCCGCGGCTCCAACATGGCGGCGCTGATCGAGGCGGCGAAGGATAAAAATTATCCGGCCGAGATCGCACTGGTGGTGTCGAACCGGCCGGACGCCGGTGGATTACACGTCGCACGCGCAGCCGGGATCGCCACCGCGGTGGTCGGTCATGCCGCGTTCGGCAAGGACCGTGCGGCATTCGAGCGCGCGCTACAGGCGGTGCTTACGAACCACCACATCGATTTGGTCTGCCTCGCCGGCTTCATGCGGTTGCTCACGCCCGGCTTTGTCGGACTGTGGCCGGAGCGCATGCTCAACATTCACCCTGCCCTGCTGCCAGCTTTCAAGGGCCTCGACACCCACCAGCGCGCGCTCGAAGCCGGCGTGAAGGTGCACGGCGCGACGGTGCATTTCGTGGTGCCGGAAATGGACTCAGGGCCTATCATCGCGCAAGGCGCTGTTGCAGTGCACGCTGGCGACACGGAAGAAAAACTCTCCGCGCGCGTACTCGACGTGGAACACCGCATTTATCCGCTAGCGCTCAGCCTGGTGGCGCAAGGGCGCGTGCGGGTCGTGGGCGGCCGCTGCCTGATTGACGGCGTGCCGGTTCCCGACAGCGCATCGATTGTTCCGTCGGCGTAACTCTTTCCTGCTCATTAAAATGAATTTCTGCCGCTCCGCGGTGTTATAGACGAGGACGCCACCAGCCAGAGTGGCCGAATTCATGCCGGGAGTGCACTATGTTTGGACGGGCAGGCAGCGAACCAAAACCAATCATTCCGGCGCTCGGCCGGTATTACGGATTTACATCGGATTTTGCCTATCTGATCGTCCGGCTGACGGTTGGTTTGATGCTCTTAACCCATGGATGGACAAAGGCGACCGTGATGGGCGGCGCCAATCTTGCCAGTTATTTGGCTAAGTTGGGGATCGAGCCATCCGTGCCGTTTGCGTATGTCGTCATGTTCAACGAAACCATCGGCGCGATGCTGATCGTGTTTGGACTTTTTACGCGGCCGGCCGCCGTCCTCCTGATCATTGAGTTCATTGTTCTTATTTTAGTCGTCCATGCCCCGCGGGGTTATGGGATGGCCGTCAATGGCATTGAGTTTCCGCTGATGTGGATGCTGATGCTTATCGTCATCCTGCTGCGCGGCGGCGGTCCCTACTCGGTCGACCGCAAGATCGGCAAGGAATTCTAGCCTCGCGTCGAGCGGGATTGCCCACTGCGACCGTTGCCCACTGGGGATGAACGCTCCGCAGGCAATTGCGGACCCCGTCGCGGGGTATCATCATTGCCGCATGGGGGAGAACGTCTCCTGCCGGGCCTCTTAGGGGAGATCTAGTCATGCCGGAATATATGCAAGCGATCAGCCGCGTGCTGATAGCGTCCGTTTTCATGGTCTTCGGATATATCCAGGCTACGCATATCGGCAATTACATCGCCAATCCAGCGGTCATGAAAGTCGCCGGCATGACCGGTATTCTCACCCCGACGATCATCGCTTATGTGGTCATGCTCATAAATCTGGTCGGCGGAATCTTGATCCTGGTCGGCTACCAGACGCGCTGGACTTCGATCGTGCTGATCGCATTTGTCGTGCTCACACTCATATTCGTGCACAATTTCTGGACCATGGAAGACCCGGCGCGCATCGGCAATCAAGTGAACTTCTACAAGAACCTTGTCATCATCGGCGCGCTGCTTTTGCTCATCATCCACGGCCCGGGGAGTTGTTCGTTGGAGCACCGTTTCGCCAAAAAGTGACGGATGGGAGCTCGGGCTGAATGTTTCGCGCAGGGCGCGCGGCTTATTTTACTTGCGAATGATCTTATCCGAAAACCGCCCACTTTTCGGGATCATGCGCCCACGCGCGCTTTGCGCATTCGCACCTTGTTGTCGTGGAACGCCGCGCCACCATAGGGCGCGATTGAATCCGCGCCGGTGAGCGTGTTGATGCCGCAGCCGTCGGGATAGGCCGAATTCGGCCAGATGGACTCGGCGATCAGCACGCCGCGCCGCACGCCGTCGAACAGCTTCGCGTGCAGGCGGACTTGACCGCGCGTATTGCCGAGCACGACATAATCGCCGTCGCCGATGCCGTGCACCGCGGCGTCGTCGGGATGGATCATCACGGTCGGCCGCTTTTCCTGCGCCAGCGAGGTCGGCGTCTCGTTGAAGGTCGAGTTCAGGAAACCCCGCGCGGGCGAGGTGGCGAGGCGGAACGGGTGCGTGTCGTCCGCCTGCTCGATTACCGTCCAATGATCGGGCAGCTTCGGCATCTGATCGACTGGCCCGCCGTGATAGGGGCTACGGAACGGCACGTTTTTCCAGTCCGGCTTGAAGCGGAACTTGCCGCCGGGCCAGGCGAAACCGTCGAGAAAATGCGATTTGCGAAACGGCGGCTGGCAGTCGATCCAGCGGTTGGCTTCCAGTTCTGCCAGCGTGCCGCGCTTCGACAATTGCAGCATCTGGTCGATCAGTTCGCGCGGGCTCATCGTGAAACCGCGGTGCTCGGCGCCCAAACGCTTGGCTAAGGCCGCGAGCACCTCGTGATTGTTGCGGCATTCGCCCGGCGGCTCGACCAGCTTGGGGCCGAAGATGAGGTATTGGTGGCCGCCGCCGCGATAGATGTCGTCGTGCTCCAGGAACGTCGTCGCCGGTAGCACGACGTCCGCCATCTTGGCCGTTTCGGTCATGAACTGCTCGTGCACGCAGACGAACAGATCCTCACGCGCGAAACCCTGCTTGACCTTGTTCTGGTCGGGACAGACCGAGAGCGGATTGGTGTTCTGCACAATCATCGCCATCACCGGCGGCCCGTGTCGCAGCGCCTCGGCATCGCCGGTCAGGATCGCGCCGACGCGCGACTGATCGAGCATGCGCACCGAGCGATCCCAGACGTCGAGCCCTTCAACCAGTGTCTTATCGATCTCGTAGATATCGGCGTTGATGTGAAAGGCGCCGCCGCCTTCCAACTGCCAGGCCCCCGTCACCGCAGCAATGCAGCTGGCCGCGTGCATATTGGAGGCGCCGTTGCGCGAGCGCGAGAAGCCGTAGCCGAGCCGGAAAAAGGCGCGCTTGCGCTCGCCGACCAGCTTGGCGAATTCCTCGATTGTCTCCACCGACGCGCCGGTGATGGCGGAGGCCCATACCGGATCGCGGTCACGCAAATGAGCTTCCAGCTCACGCGGCGCGTCGGTGTATTTGTCGAGATAATCCCAGTCCGCGTTGCCGTCGCGGAACAGGCAATGCATCACCGCGCAGGCGAGCGCGCCATCGGTTCCGGGCTTCACCAGGACGGCCAAATCGGCTTGCTCCATGGTGCCGTTCATGTAGATGTCTACCGCCGCGATCTTGGCGCCGCGCTCTTTTCGCGCGCGCACGGCGTGGGTCATCACATTGACCTGGGTGCTCACCGCGTTGGTGCCCCAGATCACCACCAGATCGGATTTCGCCATCTCGCGCGGATCGGGCCCGGTGAGAAGGCCGGTGCCGGCGGCAAATCCAGCATAGGCCGGGTTGACGCAGATCGAGGAATGAAAGCCGGAATATTTCTTGACGTGGCGCAGCCGGTTGATGCCGTCGCGCATTACCAGGCCCATGGTGCCGGCATACTGATACGGCCACACAGCTTCGGCGCCGTGTTTCTGTTCAGCCTGCATGAATTTCTCGACCACTAGGTCGAGCGCATCGTCCCAGGAGATCGGGGTGAACTGGCCCGTGCCCTTGGCGCCGGTACGGCGCAGCGGATGCAGCAGTCGGTCTTTGTGATGCTCGCGCTCGGCATAACGCGCAACTTTCGCGCAGATCACACCGGCGGTGTAGTCGTTGTCCTTGGCGCCGTGCACGCGTCCGATGGTGCGTTCGTCGATCAGTTCGACTTCGAGCGCGCAGGTCGACGGGCAATCGTGCGGGCAGGCGGAATAGCCGATCCGCGTCGCCTTCGGGCGTCGGACGTTTTGATTCATCGCGCTCCCACTATAACCGATCGAGCTAGGTTTCGCTCTCCGCCGGCTGCTTCGACCGCCGCCAGAGGCCGCCCACGACCAGCACCAGCACGGCGCCGACCGCCGCCGCAGCGTACTCGACCTTGTGGGCGACCGCGGCGCCGTAATTGTTAGTGAGATAGCCGAACGAGACCGGATCGGTGGCGATCACCTCGCCCACGATCCAGCCGAGCAGCGCGGCACCGGCCCATACCAGAATCGGGAAACGGTCGAGCAGTGCCATGATCAGCGCAGCGCCAGCGACGATTAAGGGAATACTGATGGCGAGTCCCAGCACCACCAGCGCCATGTTGCCGCCGGCCGCCGCGGCGATGGCGATCACATTGTCGAGGCTCATGATGATGTCGGCGACGGCGACGATGCGCACCGCGCGCCAGAGATGCTCGACTGCCTCGGCCTCACCCTCTTCCGGATCGTCGGGTACCAGCAGCTTTGCGGCGATGTAAAACAGCGCGATCCCGCCGACGATTTTCAAATACGGTAGCAGCATCAGCGAGGCGACCACGCCGGTAAAAATTATTCGCAGCAGCACCGCGACGCCGGCGCCCAGGATCATGCCCCACAGCCGCTGCTTGGGCGGCAGGCCCTGGCAGGCCATGGCGATGACCAGCGCGTTGTCGCCGGACAGCAGGACGTTGATCCACATGATCTTGACGAGCGCGACCCAGAACTCGGTGTTGCTCATGTCGTTCCAGCCGCTGCCGATCATGGCCAGCCACGCGGCCGGATCCAACATCTGCGCGAGTGAATGCACCTGGTCCCCCGATGCGCGCGTTAATATTTACGTGCGCGTGATCTTTACCGAAAACCGGTTCCCCCTTTTCGGGATCAAGCGCCTAGCCGACGATCTCGTTCTCCGAGAAGAACTGCGCGATCTCGCGTGTCGCGGTGTCGGGGGCGTCGGAGCCGTGCACGGAATTTTCCCCGATCGACTTGGCGTGTACCTTGCGGATGGTGCCGGGCGCGGCCTTGGCCGGGTCGGTGGCGCCCATCAGGTCGCGATAGCGCGCGATGGCGTTGTCGCCCTCGAGCACCTGCACCACCACCGGCCCCGACACCATGAAATCCACCAGTTCGCCGAAGAACGGCCGCTCGCGATGGACGGCGTAGAATTTCCGCGCTTGTGGCAGCGAGATGCGCACGCGCTTCTGCGCGACGATGCGCAGGCCGGCCTGCTCGATCATGGCGTTGATGGCACCGGTCAAATTGCGCGCGGTCGCGTCAGGCTTGAGGATCGAAAAGGTGCGCTCGAGCGCCATCGGGTCATCCTTCAATGAAATTGATCGGAGAGTTTACCGGCATTGATTGGAGTACTTAAGTTGCGCGGCTTATAGCGGGGGGTGTTTCGCGCGGCAAGGTCGGCCACACTTGTATGCCGGATTTGCTATGATTTGGCGCGTCACAGGAGCGATCCATGAAATCCCGTTACCAGATGTTCGCCGACTATAACGCCTGGTGCAACGAGCGGCTCTATGTGGCCGCCGCCAAGCTTACCGATGCCGACTATCGCGCCGACCGTGGCGCCTTCTTCAAGTCGATGCACGGCACGCTCAATCACTTGCTGGTCGGCGACCGCATCTGGATGCGGCGCTTCACCGGCAAGGGTGAGGTGCCGGCCAGTCTAGATGCGACCCTGTACGACGATATCGCGTCCCTGCGCGCGGCGCGCATCACAGAGGACGCGGGCATCAGCTGCTATGTCGAATCCTTGAGCGACGACGATCTCGGCCGCAAAATCCGCTACCGCACCTTGAGCAACCCGGCCGATATCGAGCAAGTACTGGCACCGGCGCTCGATCATTTCTTCAACCACCAGACCCACCACCGCGGCCAAGCGCACGCCCTGCTCTCGCCGATCATCGGCAACGACGCGACGCCGAGCTTCGACCTGATCATTTACCAGCGCGAGACCGGACAAGGCGGATTGCGCAAATTGGTCTGAGGGGTTGCGTCGCGCTACTGCCTCGGCCAAAAGGCGCGCATGCTCGTCATCGATGATCTCACCGTACGCATAGGCGGCCGCGCGCTTTTGGAAGGCGCCTCTGCCCGCATCATCCCCGGAGCCCGGGTTGGCTTGGTCGGACGCAACGGCTCCGGCAAGACCACTTTATTCAACGTAATCGCGGGCGATATGTCGCCCGAGCATGGCTCCATCGAGTTGCCGCCGCGCTGGCGTATCGGACGGCTGGCGCAAGAAGCGCCCAATGGCCCGGAGAGCCTGCTTGAGGTGGTGCTGAAGGCGGATCGCGAACGCAGCGCGCTGCTGACCGAGGCGGAAACCGCGCACGATCCCCATCGCATCGCCGAGATCCAGACCAGGCTCGCCGATATGGGCGCGCATGCCGCGCCTGCGCGTGCCGCATCAATCCTGTCGGGCTTGGGTTTCTCCAACGCCGACCAGGCACGCCCCTGTTCGGAATTCTCGGGTGGCTGGCGCATGCGGGTGGGCCTCGCCGCCACGCTGTTCGCCGAGCCCGATCTGCTGATGCTGGACGAACCGACCAACTATCTCGATCTCGAAGGGACGCTATGGCTGCAGGATCATCTGGCGCGCTATCCGCACACCATGATGATCATCAGCCATGACCGCGACCTGCTGGACAACGCCGTCGACCAAATCCTGTCGTTGGAAGCCAAGAAGCTCACGCTCTATCGCGGCGGCTATTCGGACTTCGAACGCCTGCGTAGCGAGCGATTGATGCTCGACCAAAAGATGATCAAGAAGCAGGACGCGCAACGCAAGCATATGCAGGCTTTCGTCGACCGCTTCCGCGCCAAGGCGACCAAGGCGCGGCAGGCACAATCCCGCCTGAAGATGCTGACCAAGATGGAGCCGATTGTTTCGCTGGTCACCCAAGAAGTGCGACCGATTCACTTTCCGGCACCGCACAAACTGCTGTCTCCGCCGATCATCGCCACCGATGATGTCGCGGTCGGCTATGAGCCCGGCCATCCAATTCTGTCCGGCCTGACGCTGCGTATCGATAATGACGACCGCATCGCGCTGCTCGGCTCCAACGGCAACGGCAAATCCACGCTGGTGAAGCTGCTGGCCGGCCGGCTCGCGCCTGAGCATGGCACGGTGACGCGCGCGGCGACCCTCAAGGTCGGCTATTTCGCCCAGCACCAACTCGACGAACTGGACGAGGACCGAAGCCCCTATGATCACGTCCGCGATCTGATGCCAGATCAACCTGAAGCCAAAGTGCGCGGTAAGGTGGGTGCGATTGGATTTTCAGGGCTTGCCGCCAACAATGCCGTGAAGACTTTATCGGGCGGCGAGAAAGCGCGCTTGCTGATGGGGCTTGCGAACTTCGCCGCACCGCAACTCATCATCCTCGACGAGCCGACCAACCATCTCGATATCGACAGCCGCGGCGCGCTGATCGAGGCGATCAACGATTATCCCGGCGCGGTGATTTTGGTGTCGCACGACCGCTATCTGCTGGAAGCCTGCGCTGACCGGCTCTGGCTGGTGCAGGGCGGCAAGGTCGCCCCGTTTGACGGCGATCTCGACGACTACCGGCGTACGGTGCTGGCCAGAGAGGGCCAGGGAATTACGGTCGGTTCGAAGTCATCGGCGCGCGTCGATCCGGTGCAAACCCGCCGCGCGGCGGCCGAAAAGCGCGTCGAGACCGCGCCGTTACGCAAGCGGATTTCGCAAGCCGAAGTGACGATCGCACAACTCACCCGCCAGCTTGCCAAGCTCGACGTGACGCTCGCCGACGGCGCGCTCTTCGCAAGCGACCCGGCGCGCGCTGCCGAGCTTGCAAAGACCCGCGCGCAGGTCGTGGCGGCGATTGCGAAAGCGGAAGAGGAATGGCTCGCCGCCAGCACGGCGCTGGAGACGGCTTGAAGCGGCCAACTACTGCACAAAGGCGCGGTCGATCTCGCGGGTGGCGGTTTTCGGCTTTACCGTTTTCTTGGCTTTTTTCGTTTTCGCCGGCGGCTTGATCGGGGTCTCCGGTACGGGCGCGCGGTCGACGACCTTCAATCGGCCGGCGTCGAAAGTATAGATGCCGGGCCAAGTGCCGCTCAGGTAAGTGAGCACGACCTTGCGTTCGCCTCTATTGCCGGCACTGATGTTGACGTTGCTGGCAAGACCGGCGCGCCGCACCACATCGCATTCGCTCATGCCGAGTGCGATGCCGCCCATGACCTGTGGAGCGCCGGGCAGCTGGTCCGGGAGGGCAGTGGTGGGATTGGCCGAGGCGGGGGGGGCCGCCGGCATCGGCGCGCTGGCGAGATCGCCGGCCATGGATCCGACCGGCCGGTCGGCCAGCCGTTCGGGCGGCGGGGCCGGCGTGACGGCCGGCGTCGGTGGCGCGGCATCCGCGGCAGGCGCGCTGCAATGGCCGTCGGCGCCGACCAGTTCGTCCGACGCGACCGGCCCGCGACTGAGTTGGATATTCTTGTCGTCGGCGGTGGCGCTTGCCCAGCTGGGCTTGGCGAAAACGTCCATGGGTTTGGAGAACCAGCCGCCCTCGTTCTGGTCCTGGAATACCGCCGTCGCATTCTTGCAAGCCGCCACGGCCAGCGCGGCGGCGCAAACAAGCGCAATCCTGGAAATAGCGAGACAGCGCAAAACGATCTCCCTCGGGCGGTCTATCCGCTTGTCCCTTAATAGGTATTTTGCGTCATCACGATGGCGGCGACAAGCCAAACGAGGCCGAGGGATTAACCCGGCCATTGACCGATAGGGCATTGGCTCATGGACCATTGGCCTAGTTATTCCACCGGCTCACACCTTTTTGGCCCAGCGCCCCTGCTCGTCCGGCTGCCAATAGGTCGCCTTGAAGCCTTTCGCCTTGGCGTCGGCCCAATGCGCGCGCGCGGTGGCGACCGCGTCCTCATCCTCGCCGTTAAACAGCAGCACGATGCGCTGGTAGGCCTCGGCGTCAGCCGGCACCGGCGCGCCGTCGATCAGGAAGCGCACGCTGGCCGCGTTCGGATTGCCGTCATTGACCGTGAGCAGCACCGGCTGCGCAGCGGCATCAGGCTCGCGCCAGGTGCCGTGCGGCAGGAAACCATCGTCGCGGAAGGTCCACAAATGCGCGTCGAGCGCCTCGATGCGCTCTTCGGAAGCGCCCTGCACGATCACCGTATAGCCGCGCTCGATCGACTTCTCCAGAAGCGGCGTCAGCACGCCTTCCAGCTTCTGGCCGTGCAGGTGATAGAACAGCATTTCGGTCATGGCTCGTGTCCGCCCTCACCGCTCATAATAATCCGCCACCAGCCGATCCAAAAGCCGCACGCCCCAACCGGAGCCCCAGCTCTTGTTGATGTCGTCCTGACGCGAGTCGAAGCCGGTGCCGGCGATATCGAGATGCGCCCACGGCGTCTTGTCGGCGACGAAGCGCTGGATGAATTGCGCCGCGGTGATGGCACCGCCCCAGCGGCTGCCGCCGGTGTTCTTCATGTCGGCGAATTTGGAGTCGATCATCTTGTCGTAGGCGGCGTCGAGCGGCATGCGCCAGACGCGTTCGCCGGTGGCAAGCCCGGCCTTGGTCAGACGCTCGCAGAGTTTGTCGTCGTTCGAGAACATGCCGGCGTATTCCTGACCGAGTGCGACGATGATGGCGCCGGTCAGTGTCGCCAGATCCACCATGAATTTCGGCTTAAATCGCTTGGCCGCGTACCAGATCACGTCAGCCAGCACGAGTCGGCCTTCGGCGTCGGTGTTGATGATCTCGATGGTCTGGCCGGACATCGAGGTCACGATGTCGCCCGGCCGCTGTGCATTGCCGTCCGGCATATTCTCGACCAGGCCGATGACGCCGACGGCGTTGACGCGCGCCTTGCGCGCGGCCAGCGCGTGCATCAGGCCGGTGACGCAAGCGGCGCCCGCCATGTCGCCTTTCATGTCCTCCATGCTGGCGGCCGGCTTGATCGAAATGCCGCCGGTGTCGAAGCACACGCCCTTGCCGATGAAGGCTAACGGCGCCTCGCCGGCCTTGCCGCCGTTCCAGCGCATCACCACGACGCGGCTCTCGCGCGCCGAGCCTTGCCCGACGCCGAGCAGCGCATTCATGCCGAGTTTCTTCATCGCCTTGCGGTCGAGCACCTCGACCGCAACGCCGGTTTTTTTCAGCGTCAGCATGCGGCGGGCGAATTCTTCCGGATAGAGCACGTTGGCCGGCTCGTTGACGAGGTCGCGCGCCAGCAACACGCCGTCGCTGATCGCCTCGCGCCGCGTAAAGGTTGCGCGCACGGCAGCGACGTCGCCAACCGCGACCGTCACACTGCGTTTGGCGGGCGGCTTTTCTTCGTCCTTGCGCTTGGTCTTGTAGCGGTCGAAGGCATAGGCGCGCAGCCGCACGCCCTGAGCCAGATCGGCGGCCTGCTCGGCTTTCAGTGCACCGCTCGGCAATTCGGCGAACACGGTGGCCTCGCTGGCGGCGAGCGGCAGCTTGCCCATGGCGAGCCCGCCGAGCTTGAGCAGATCCTTCTGCTCAAGGCCTGTGGTCTTGATACCGGAAACTTTGCCGGCGCCGATCACCACCAGGCGGGCAACTTTCAGCCCCTCCGGCACGATCAGTTCGAGCGCGGCGCCGCTCTTGCCGGTGAAGCGCTCGGTCTTGGCGGCGCGTGCCACCAGGCCGGCTGCGGTCCCCAGCGCCTTAGTCGTGGCGGGGCCGAATTTGAGTTCGTCGTCGCAGAACACGATGAGAACGCCCAATGGGCCCATTTTGGCTGGGGCGGCGAAGGGTGCAAACCCGAGCTTCACGGCATCGGACATCGACTCAATCCTTAATCATGGGGTGGTGGTCAGGTAGGGTCGTTCATAGCCATATGGCCCGCCGCACCCCCCTCTGCAAAGCCCCAAATCGCTTGATTTCCTGGCTTTTCACCACGGCCGGCGGTCCGCCCCACGCAATGGCGGCATTTGCGGCCCGATTCACTTGCAATAATCGGGTCGAGGGCGCACGGATCGCGGCGGCGGTTTTTACTTTTTGTTGTGCATGTACAACGGCTTTGCCTTTGCACGGCCACTTTGTGGATGGATCAAGGTAAACTTGGTGGGGGTTGAGATTAGGCTGGTTACGATATGCGTCCGGAGCGGGTGTGCCGGGCGGACGCGGGGCGTGCCGGTACTTGGGGGGGCGACGCGCCGGATGGGATCGATTAGCCGATATATCTTCCGCACGACGTTCGGTGCGTTCGTGGTCGTGTTGGTCAGCCTGACCGCGGTGATCTGGGTCACGCAGGCGCTGCGCGACATCGATCTGATGACCAACCAAGGTCAATCCATCCTGGTTTTCGTCGGCATCACCGGCCTGATCATACCGCTGCTCATCCTGGTGATCGCGCCGATCTCGCTGTTGATCGCGGTCGCGCACGTGCTCAACAAGCTATCCACCGACTGCGAAATCATCGTGATGAACGCGGCCGGCATGTCGCCGTGGCTCCTGTTCCGCGCCTTCCTGTTGGTGGCAATCGTGGTGTCGATCCTGGTAATGGCGATCAGCGCCTATTTCGCGCCCAAGGGCCTGCGCATGCTGGGCGAACAGCTCACCGAGGTGCGCGCCGACGTGGTGACCAATCTGGTGCAGCCGGGCCGCTTCGTAACAGTCGAAAACGGCGTCACCATGCGCATCCGCGAGCGGCGCAGCAATGGCCAGTTGGCCGGCATCTTCCTCGACGACCAACGCGATCCGGCGCAGCGCGTCACCATGATCGCGGATGTCGGCGAATTACTCGACAACACCAATGGCACCTATCTGATCCTGCAGAACGGCATGGTGCAGCGCTTCGAGGCCAAGCAGCGCGATCCTACGATGGTGGTATTCGACCGCTATGCCTTCGATCTCTCGCAGTTCACCGGGCAGCATGCAGTGAAATATTCGATCCGCGAGCGTTATCTGTGGCAGCTGCTGTTTCCCGATCCGAAGGATCCTCTTTATACCGAGCAGCCCAACCAGGTCCGCGCCGAACTGCACGACCGGCTGATCGCGCCGGTCTATCCGCTCGCCTTCGCGGTGATCGCCTTCGCCTATCTGGGCGCGCCACGCACCAACCGGCAAAGCCGCACGATTTCGATGCTCGGCGCCATTGGCGGCGTGGCGCTGCTGCGCCTGGCCGGATTCGTCTCCACCGTTTTCGGCGCCGCCATGCCGTGGATGCTGTCGCTGCAATACGTGGCGCTCGCGCTCGCGTTCGGCGGCGGCCTGTTCGTGATACGCCGCGGCCTGATCCTGGAACCGCCCGCTTTCCTCACCAATTGGCTGGACGCGCTCACCGAGCGCGTGACCCGGCGCGTCGCCACGCAATGAGTTGGTCATGCGGATAATCGTTGGAACACTCGGGCGTTATTTCGGCATGCGTTTCTTGAACGCGGTGCTGCTGGTGTTCTGCGGCATCTTCGCGCTGGTCGCGCTGGTCGACTATATCGAGATGATGCGCCGCGCCAACGATATTCAGCACGTCTCGGCGATCATGGTGGCGAAGGCTTCGTTCTACCGCGTACCGCAGATTGCCGAACGGATCATGCCGTTCTGCGTGTTGATCGGCACGATGGTCTGTTATCTCAACTTGTCGCGGCGGCTGGAATTGGTGGTCGCCCGGTCAGCCGGCGTGTCGGCTTGGCAATTTATTCTGCCGGCGGTGATCGTTGCCTTCCTGCTCGGCGTCGTCGCCACCGCCGTTTACAATCCGATCTCGGCGGTCATGCAGGAGCAATCGAAGCGCTATGAGGCTACGCTGTTCGGAGAAAAATCGAACGCGCTGCGCGGTGGCCCGTTCTGGACCAGCCAGCGTAGCAGCGAAGGCCAAGCCGTCATTAACGCCAAGTCCAGCCGCGACCAAGGCGTCAACCTCAACGGCGTGACGGTCTTCGCCTTCGACAATGACGGCCATTTCAAGCGGCGCATCGAAGCACGTGCAGCGACGCTGGAGCCCGGGGTCTGGCTGCTTGTGGATGCCCGCGTCAACGAGCCGGGAAACTTACCGGCCGACCATGCGGTCTACCGGCTCAAGACCAACCTGACGCCGGAACAAGTTCGCGAAAGCTTTGCCACCCCTGAATCTGTACCTTTTTGGGAACTTCCAACGTATATCACGATCGCGGACCACGCCGGCCTAGTTGCCTCAGGCTATAGATATCAATTCCAGAAGCTTCTGGCGCAGCCATTTTTGCTGGCAGCCACGGTTTTCCTTGCCGCCGCCGTCAGTTTACGTTTCTTCCGCTTCGGCGGGGTGCAAAAGATGATTTTAAGTGGCGTGGCATCGGGCTTTCTGCTTTATGTTTTGTCGAAAGTGACTGAGGATTTGACTAAGGCCGAGCTGATGCAACCTGTGGCAGCGGTGTGGCTGCCCGTGCTTGCCGGGGGCCTAACGGGGTTTATTGCGTTGTTATACCAGGAGGACGGGTGATGGCGAGGCCAGTTTGCGCTCGTCCACCAGCGCCCCGGCCCCATCGCCGTGGCGTCGCAGCGGTAGTTATCGTCCTTGCCGTGCTGGCTTGCGGCGACATGATTACGTGCGTGCCGGCTATCGCCCAACAACAGCTGTTAAGTTTCCCGCAAAGCCCACCGCCGCGACCAAAATCCGAGATCGCCATCGAGCGGGATAAGGCCGGCAAGCAGCAGCAGATGCTCGTGAAGGCGAACGAGATCGACTACGACTACGCCAATCACCGCGTCTCCGCCGTCGGCAACGTGCAGATCTATTATCGCAACTCGACGCTCGAAGCCGACCGGGTGATCTACGATCAGACCGCCAAGCGCCTGCACGCCGAAGGCAATGTCCGGCTCACCGAAGAGGACGGCAAGGTCACCTATGGCTCCATCATGGACCTGTCGGATGATTATCGCGACGGGTTCGTCGATTCGCTGCGTCTGGACACCCCCGATCAGACGCGCATGGCGGCCGCCCGCGCCGAGCGCACCAGCGGAAACACCACCGTCTTCCATAGCGGCGTCTATACCGCCTGCCTGCCTTGCAAGGACGATCCGAAGAAGCCGCCGCTGTGGCAGGTGAAAGCTGCCCGCATCATCCACGACCAGGGCGAGAAGATGATCTATTTCGAGGACGCGCGCCTCGAATTCTTCGGACAGCCGCTTGCCTGGCTGCCCTACTTCTCGACGCCCGACCCGACCGTCAAGCGCAAGTCCGGCGTGCTGGTGCCGACCGTAACGTCGAGCAGCATTTACGGTCAGGCGCTTGAAGTCCCGTATTACTGGGCGCTGGCGCCCGACTATGACGCCACCTTCTCGCCGATGATCACCACCAAGCAGGGAGCGCTGCTGCAAGGCGAGTTTCGCCAGCGCCTGCTCAACGGCGCCTATACGATCCGCGCCGCCGGCATCTACCAACTCGACCCCGGCTACTTTGCCAACAACAACACCAGCGTGCCTACGCCCGGCGACCGCAATTTCCGCGGCAGCGTGGAAAGCGCAGGCCAGTTCGCCATCACCGACAAATGGGTCTGGGGCTGGGACGGGGTGGCAGTGACCGACAAGACATTCCTGCAAGACTACAATCCGCGTCTGTCTGCCTATCACTTCACCGATGCGTACGGATCCTCCGCCAACTCGGGCCTCTCGCAGCTCTATCTCTCCGGCAAGGGCGACCGCAGCTATTTCGACATCCGTTCGATTTACTACTACGGCTTCTCGACGGCGGATGCGCAGAACCAGATCCCCGTCATCCATCCGGTGATCGATTACGACTACACCTTCAATCATCCGATTATGGGCGGCGAACTCGGCTACAACCTCAACTTCACCAGCCTGACGCGCAACCAGGCCAATTTCGATGCGATCACGCAGACCGCGCTCAATGCCGGCACTTGCTCGCAGACCGCCGATCCCGCGATCATCAAATCCAGCAATTGCTTGCTGCGCGGCACTCCCGGCACCTACAGCCGCTTCTCGGCCGAGGCCCACTGGAAGGCGACATTCACCGACTCGTTCGGCCAGCAGTTCACGCCGTTCATGTCGCTGCGCGCCGACGCCGCTTCCGTGCAGATCAACAACGATCCCGGCGTGTCCAACTACATCAACATCGGCGACAGCAACCTGGTTCGCGCCATGCCGACCGTCGGCCTGGAATATCGCTATCCGTTCATCAGCGTGCAATCCTGGGGCACCCAGACCATCGAGCCGATCGCCCAGGTGATCGCGCGGCCGAATGAACCGCAGGTTGGCAAATGGCCGAACGAGGACGCGCAAAGCCTGATCTTTGACGACAGCAATCTGTTCCGCGTCGACAAATTCTCCGGCTGGGACCGGGTCGAGGGCGGTGGACGCGCCAATTACGGGGTGACCTACACCGCGCAATTTAATCGCGGCGGCTTCTTCGACGCGCTGTTCGGCCAGTCCTATAGCCTGTGGAACAATTCATTCGCGCAAGCCGACATCGCCAATGCCGACCTCAACAGCGGGCTCGACACCACCCGCTCCGACTATGTGGCGCGGGCGTCCTACCAGCCCAACAGCACCTATAAATTCACCTCGCGCTTCCGCTTTGACAACGACACCTTTGCCGTCAAGCGGATGGAGCTCGAAACAAGCGCCAATTTCGATCGCTGGAGCGTCAGCCTGCTCTATGGCGACTATGCCGCCCAGCCCGAGATCGGCTTCCTCGACCGCCGCCAGGGCCTGCTCGGCTCCGGATCGGTCAAGCTTGACGCCAACTGGGTGCTGCGCGGCGCCGCTCTCTACGACCTCAATTCCGATAAATTCGCCCAGAACTCGCTCGGCATCGGCTATGTCAACGATTGCCTAATTTTGGGCCTAAATTACCTGACCAATTACAGCTACGGGAGCGGAACGCCGCAGCTCAACCATACGTTCATGTTGCAATTGAGCCTGCGTACGCTCGGCGGTACATCGATCAGCCAGAATGTCGGCGCAAACTCGACCACGCATTGATACGAACCGCCGATGATGCATCCGACCGCCGGCTGCGCCCGCTGCAATGGATTTCGCGATGCCGAGGACTAGCGTGAGACTTCGTTCATTCCGCCGATGGGTGGCAAGCGCCGCGTTCGCCGCGGCCGTTGTCGTTCCGGCCGCGGCCTTCGCGCAGGTGGTGGTGATCGCCAATGGCTCGCCGATAACGGCTTACGACATCGAGCAGCGCACCAAACTGATCGCGACATCGACCCACAAGGCTCCCACACGCCAGGAAGTCATCCAGGACCTGATCGACGACCGCATCAAGATCGCGAAGGCCAAGAGCTACGGCTTCGAGGTGCCCGATGCGGAGGTCGACGGGGCGTTCGCCAATATGGCCAAGAACCAGCACATGTCGCCGCAACAGTTCACCCAGGTCCTCGAGCGCGCCGGCCTTTCTCCGACCACGATCAAGGCGCGCCTCCGCGCCGAGCTGACCTGGAGCCAATTGGTGCGCGGCAGGTACAGCGCGTCTCTGGAGATCGGCGAATCCGAAATCACCAAAGCGCTGAGCGAGCGCAACGACAGCCAAGGCGACGTGGCCGGCTATATCTACACGCTTTATCCGGTCATGGTCCTGGTCCCGCCAGGGTCGAGCAAAGCCGTCATGGAGGCCAAGCTTCGCGAGGCGGAAAATCTGCGCGGCCGCTTCGTCTCCTGCAACGAGGGTCTGGCTTTTTCACGCGCGCTGCGCGACGTCGCGGTGCGCGAGCCGATCTCCCGCAGCTCGGCCGATCTCACGCCGCAACTGCGCGAGGTGCTCGGCAGCATCCAGATCGGCCACCTGACCACGCCGGAGCCGACGGCGCAGGGTCTGCAGATGTTCGCGTTGTGCGACAAGAAGGAGAGCAAGACCGACTCTCCGCTCAAGCGCGAAGTGCGCCAGGAGCTGTACGCCAAACGGTACGAAATCGAGTCCAAAAGGTATCTCGACGAAATCCGCAAATCGGCGATGATCGAATACAAATGAGCGCAGCCGCCGGCCTTCCACTGGCGTTGACGCTCGGCGAGCCGGCCGGCATCGGCCCCGACTTGACGCTCGCCGTTTGGCGGCGCCGTGTCGAACTCGACGTGCCAGCCTTCTATCTCATCGGCGATGCGGATTTTCTCGGTACCCGCGCGCGCGCCCTTGGCCTAGAAGTGCCGTTCGCTATCGTTGTGCCCGAGGAGGCTGGCGCCGCCTTCGAGCGCGCCTTGCCGGTCGCCCCGCTCGGCTTGTCGGTCACCGCCGCGCCCGGCAAGCCCGATACCTCGAGCGCGCCGGCGGCCATCGCCTCGATCCGCCGCGCGGTCGCCGATGTGATGGCGGGCCGCGCCGCAGCGTTGGTGACCAATCCGGTCGCCAAGAACGTGCTCTATCGTTCCGGCTTTGCCGAGCCCGGCCATACTGAATTCCTGGCCAAGCTGGCCGCAGAGGCGACCGGCAAGCCGGTGCAGCCGGTGATGATGCTGTGGTCGGCGGAGCTCGCCGTGGTGCCGGTGACCATCCATCTGCCGCTGCGCGAGGTGGTTTCGCGCCTCACCATGCAACTCATTGTGGATACCGGGCGCATCATGGCGCGCGATCTGACGGCGCGCTTCGGCATCGCGTGCCCGCGCATCGCGGTCGCCGGGCTCAATCCGCATGCCGGCGAGGAAGGCGCGCTCGGCGAGGAGGACGCGACAATCGTGGCGCCGGCGGTCAAGCAGCTGCGGGCGGAGGGCATCAACGCCATCGGGCCGCTGCCGGCCGACACGCTGTTCCACGAGAAGGCGCGCGCGCGCTACGACGTCGCCCTATGCATGTATCACGACCAGGCGCTGATCCCGATCAAGACGCTGGCCTTCGAGCGCGCGGTTAACGTGACGCTCGGCCTGCCGTTCGTGCGCACTTCGCCCGATCACGGTACCGCCTTCGACATCGCCGGCACCGGCAAAGCCGATCCGTCGAGCCTGGTGGCGGCGCTGGCGCTGGCCGCGCGGCTAACAGCCCATGCGACGGCGCTCGTGCCCGCGAAGTAGATGGTGCAAATCGACGACCTGCCGCCGCTGCGCGAGGTGATCCGCCGGCATGGTTTGTCCGCCAAGAAATCCCTCGGTCAGAATTTTCTGCTCAATCTCAATCTGACCGTGCGCATCGCCCGCGCGGGCGGAGCACTCGAGGGCGTCACCGTATTGGAAGTGGGCCCCGGGCCGGGCGGCTTGACGCGCGCATTGCTGGCGGAGGGCGCGCGGCGCGTGATCGCCATCGAACGTGATGAGCGCGCGATCGCCGCACTACAGGAAATCGCCGCGCACTATCCGGGCCGGCTGGAGATCGTGGCCGGCGATGCGCTCGCTTTCAATGTTCGCGGCGCCCTGGGCGGCGAAAGCGCGCGCGTGGTCGCCAACCTGCCCTACAATATCGCGACCGCCCTGCTGATCGGCTGGCTCACCGAACCATTACCGCCCTGGTACGACGCCCTGGTGCTGATGTTCCAGCGCGAGGTGGCCGAGCGCATCGTCGCCAAGCCGGGCAGTAAAACCTATGGCCGGCTGTCGGTACTGGCGAACTGGCGCTGCGAGACGAAAATCATGTTCGACGTGGCGCCAAGCGCCTTCGTCCCGCCACCCAAGGTGACGTCGTCGGTCGTGCGGCTGGTGCCGCGCGCCCAGCCGCTCGCCTGCGACGCCGGTGCCTTGCAAAAAGTGACCGAGGCGGCGTTCGGGCAACGCCGCAAGATGCTGCGCCAGAGCCTCAAATCGCTGGGCGTGGATGCGGGCGCGCTGCTCGCCGCGGCCGGCATCGAGCCGACCGCGCGGGCCGAGGAAATTCCCGTCGAAGGATTCGTCGCGCTGACGAGAATTTTCGCTGGGCAAGCGAAAGGCCGCGTGTAAGGTTCGCCGCAATGCAGATGCACCGCCAATCCCTCACCGCCTATGGCGCGCCGTTGTGCGAAACGATGGTGGACACCCCGCAACCGAAAGGCACCGAGGTGCTGGTGCGCATCGCGCGCTGCGGCGTCTGCCATTCCGACCTGCACATGCAGGACGGCTATTTCCTGCTCGGCGACGGCAAGCAGCTCGACGTGCGCGGCGGCCGCACGCTGCCGTTCACGCTCGGCCATGAGATCGCAGGCCAGGTCGAAAGCGCCGGGCCGAAGGCGAATGTGGCGCTTGGACAGCCGGTCGCAATCTATCCCTGGATCGGCTGCGGCGACTGCGCGGCCTGCAAGGCGGGCGACGAGAACATCTGCGCGGCGCCGCGCCATCTCGGCATCACGGTGGACGGCGGTTTTGCCACCTATGTGCTGATCCCGCATCCGCGCTATCTGATCGACTATGCGCCGCTGTCACCATCTTATGCGGGCGCGCTGATGTGCTCGGGGCTGACCGCCTATGCCGCACTCAAGCGGCTGCGGACATGCGCCGCGCGCGCGCCACTCTTGCTGGTCGGCCTCGGCGGCGTCGGACTGATGGGGCTCGCTCTCGCCCGCGCCCTCTATGGCACGGCGCCTTATGTAGCCGACATCGACTCGCGCAAACGCGAGGCTGCGCTCGCCGCCGGCGCGCTGGCCGCTTTCGATCCGGCCGATGCAAGCGCGCGCAAGGCCCTGCTGAAAGCGAGCGGCGGCATCTACGCGGCTTGTGATTTCGCCGGCTCCGACACGTCGTTGAATTTCGCGACCGGGGTGCTGGCCAAGGGCGGCAAGGTGGTGGTCACCGGCCTGATCGGCGGCGCCTATTCCACCGCGGTCGCAATGTTCCCGCTAAAGGCCATGACCATCGAGGGCACCACCACCGGCACCTTGGCGGAAGCGTGCGAACTGATCGATCTGGTGCGCGCGAAACACATCGCCGCGCCGCCGATCGCTGAGCGGCCCTTGGCGCAGGCGCAGGCGACGCTCAGCGATCTGCGAGCCGGCAAAATTGTCGGGCGCGTGGTTCTGACGGCGTAAAAAACTAGGGTCTGCTAATAGGCCGGGACAATACCTCGGGAAAATCGTAATATGATTGGAATCTGCTGAGAGAGGGCAGTCCGATGTTTGCCAGATTGAGAAAATTCCTGGGAAACGTCCTGGGAAACGTCCTCTACTTGATCGGTTGGGGTCTTGCGGTCCTTGTGCTCGCGCAGGCGATCATTCTGTCCGTCACAACTGGCAATCCGCTCATACCGGTGATTCTTGGTGTCGCTGGTGTGATTTTTTGGCTGATCGCGATTGCGTTCAAATATGTTCTGGCGGGACGAAAATCGCCGCCTTAGGGATCACCGGCCTGGCGAACGCTCGTACAATGGCGGCACGGATACGTGATGTCCGTTCTTCCCCCAAAAGCAGACATTGATCGGCGGCTCTTCCAGGCAAACTTTTAACTGTGTTTATCAGTCCACGCCCTAGAGTTCCGCCTGCAAGCCGCGCACGAAGTCGGACAGGCCGGGCTGGCGCTCGCGCTTGAGCCGCTCGGCGGCGAGGACCGCCTTCACATCGGCGAAGGCCTGATCGAGATCGTGGTTGATCACCACATAGTCGTACTCGGCCCAGTGGCTCATCTCGTCCGCGGCCTTCGCCATGCGGCGGTGGATGGTCTCATAATCGTCCTGCGCGCGCTTGTGCAGCCGGCGCTCCAACTCGGGGATCGATGGCGGCAGCACGAACACGCTGACCAGATCGCCGCGCGCCTTCTCGCGTAATTGCTGGGTGCCCTGCCAGTCGATGTCGAACAGCACGTCGCGGCCTCGGGCGAGCACGTCCATCACGGGCTTGGCCGGCGTGCCGTAGTAATTATCGAACACCTCGGCCCATTCCAGCAGTTCGTCCTTGTCGACCAGCACGTCGAAGCGCCGGCGGTCGATGAACTGGTAGTCGCGCCCGTCCACCTCGCCCGGCCGGATTTTGCGCGTGGTCACCGACACCGACAGCGTTACGCTCTTGTCCTGCTCGAGCAGGCGGCGCGACAGCGTGGTCTTGCCGGCGCCCGAGGGCGACGACAGCACCAGCATCAGCCCGCGCCGGGCGATCATCGCTTTCTCCGGTAGCGTCTTCGCCATGGTCACTCCAGGTTCTGCACCTGCTCGCGGAACTGTTCGACCACGCTTTTCAGTTCCAGGCCGATATTAGTGAGGCCGACGTCGTTGGCCTTGGCGGTCAACGTATTCGATTCGCGGTTGAGTTCCTGCGCCAGAAAGTCGAGCCGGCGGCCGACCGCCCCGCCGCCCGCGATCAGCTTCTGAGCTTGCTCGACATGGGAGGCAAGGCGGTCGAGTTCCTCACGGATATCGGCCTTGGCCGCGAGCATGATCGCTTCCTGGTGCAGGCGGTCGGAATCGAAGCGTGCGGAAGCCGCCAGCAGCGTCGCCACCTGTTCGGCCAGCCGCGCTTTGATCGCTTCCGGCTTGCGGCCAGGTGCCGCTTCCGCGCGCGCGGCGAGCGCGGCGATTTCCGCAAGCCGCGTCGACAGCAGGCGGCCGAGCGTTGAGCCCTCCTCGCCCCGCATGGCAAGAAGATCGGCGAGCGCCTGGTCGAAGCCGGCCAGGATCGCGGCCTCGGCGGCGCGGCGATCTTCCTCGCGCTCGTCCTCCTCGGTGACCTCGATCACGCCTTTGAGTGCAAGGATGCCGTCGAGTGTGGGCTTGGCCGCATCCACTTTGCCGCCGAGCGACTTTAGCGTCGCCAGCACGGCGTTAAGCACCGGCTCGTTGACCTTGACGGAGGGCGCCACGCCTTTGCGCTCGACGGTAAGGTTTGCATAGACGGTGCCGCGCGACAGCTTTTCCGCTCCCCGCGAACGCGCCGGCACCTCGATCGCATCCCAGCCCAGCGGCAGGCGCAGCCGCAGATCGAGGCCTTTGGCGTTGACCGATTTGAGTTCCCAGCTCCAGGCATATGAGCCGGCTACACCGTGGCCGCGAGCGAAGCCGGTCATGCTCGACAAGGCCATCGGGTTTGAATCTCGCGTTGCGGAAAAGCGAAAGCGGGCGAACCTTAGCGGCGGCCAAGTTTGCTCACAAGGGCGCTAGTGCATGATCCCGAAAAGTGGGGACCGGTTTTCTGATAACATCATGCGCAAGAAATTTACTGCTTCGGAGCCGACGGCTGTGCATCGCCGCGCTCGATCACGCGCAGGCGCGCCACGTTCTTCTGGTGTGCATCGTAGGTTTCCGAGAATACGTGGCCGCCGGTGCCGTCGGCGACGAAATAGAGGTCCTTGGTGCGCGCCGGATTGGCGGCGGCCTCGAGCGAGGCGCGGCCCGGATTGGCGATCGGACCCGGCGGCAGTCCGTCGATCACATAGGTATTGTAGGGCGTCGGCTGCTCGATCTCGCTTTTCATGATCGGGCGGCCGAGCGAGCCCTTGCCGCCGGTCAGCCCATAAATGATGGTCGGATCGGACTGCAAGCGAATCTTGCTCTTGAGGCGATTGACGAACACCGAGGCCACGCGCGAGCGTTCATCCGGTTTACCGGTTTCCTTCTCCACGATCGAGGCGAGGATAACCAACTGCTCCGGCGTCTTGACCGGAAGATCCGCCATGCGGTGTTCCCAAACCTCCTGCAACAAATGGAGATGCGCCTGTTGCATGCGCTGGATGATCTGCGCGCGCGCCATGCCGCGGGTGAATTTGTAGGTCTCCGGCAGCAACGTACCTTCGCGCGGAATTTCTTTGATCTGGCCGGTGAGCGCGTCATTCTCCAACAGCTTGGCGACGATCTGCTCGGAGGTCAGCCCTTCAGGAATCGTCAGCGCGTGCTGCACCACCTTGTTTTCGACGATGGTGTTGACCACGTCGGCAAGGCTGGCGCCTTTGCTAAACTGGTATTCGCCGCTCTTGAGCTCGCCGCGCGCCTTGAGCACCAGCACTCCGCCGATGAACACCCAAGGCTGATCGATCACGCCTTCGCGCGCCAGCAGGTCAGCGATATCGCGGATGCCGAGCCCGCGCGGAATATTGACCACCTTGTCGTCGCTAAGCGGTCCGGGCGCTTCGAAACGCTGCTTGCCGACGTAAAGCGCGCCGCCGACGGCGACCGAGACCACAATCAGCACCGTGAAGATCGCATTGCCGGCGATCACCAGCGGATGCCGCACCCGTCTGGAGCGGCGCGCGGGGGCCGGCACGCGTTCCGGCTCGAGCGCGGCGCGCGGACTGCGCGGGGGGGCGCCGCTGGGCGGCGGGGGGACTGGCACGGGGCCAGGTCTACTCGCGGCTCCGCGACCCTCCCCGCCATGCGGTGGATTGGATCTCACGCGCTCGCTCCCGCTATTCGCACCGGCAAGCTCACCTTCGACACACTCCAGTTCGGCGATCGATCGCGCGCCCAGTCCCGATTGTAGGGCGCACGCTTACTTCCGGCCGCGGCGGATTCGGAAATCATTAGCAGCTTTCGCACGTTAGGAAGAATTATGGCGAAAGCTTGGGGGAGCGGCACGGATGGCTAGTCGGTATAGCGGCGGAAAATAAGCGAGGCGTTCGTTCCGCCGAAACCGAACGAGTTCGACAAAGCGGTGTCGATGTCGCGCTTGCGCACCACATGCGGCACCAGATCGATTGGCGTTTCGACCGACGGATTATCGAGATTGATGGTGGGCGGGGCAACCCGGTCGCGGATCGCCAGGATCGAGAAGATCGCCTCCACCGCGCCGGCAGCGCCGAGCAGATGGCCGATGCAGGATTTGGTCGAGGACATCGAGATGCGGCCGGCGGCATTGCCGACCACACGCTGCACCGCGCCGAGCTCGATCTCGTCGCCGAGCGGTGTCGAGGTGCCGTGCGCGTTGATATAGTCGATGTCGCCCGCGGAAATTCCGGCGCGCTTGATAGCCATGCTCATGCAGCGAAACGCGCCATCGCCGTCCGGCGACGGTGCGGTAATATGGTAGGCATCGCCCGACAGCCCGTAACCGGTCAACTCGGCATAGATTTTGGCGCCGCGCGCCTTGGCATGGTCAAGCGCTTCCAGCACCACCATGCCGGCGCCCTCACCCATCACGAAGCCGTCGCGGTCCTTGTCGTAGGGGCGCGAGGCGCGTTTTGGATCGTCATTGAAACCGGTCGACAGCGCGCGCAGCGCCGCGAAGCCGGCCAGCGCAATGCGATTGACCGGGGATTCCGTGCCGCCCGCCACCATCACATCGGCGTCGTCGAGCGCGATCATACGCGCGGCATCGCCAATGGCATGGGCGCCGGTCGAGCAGGCGGTGACCACCGCGTGGTTGGGGCCCTTCAGGCCGAATTCGATGGAGACGTAGCCGGATGCGAGATTAATGATGCGGCCGGGAATGAAGAACGGCGACACCCGGCGCGGACCTTTCTCGCGCAGGATGAGGGCGTTATCGGCGATACCCTCGATGCCGCCGATACCCGAGCCGATCAGCACGCCGGTCCTGGTCTGATCCTCGTAGCTTTTCGGCCGCCAGCCGGCGTCGTCGAGCGCCTGGCGCGCCGCGCACATGGCGAAGACGATGAACTCGTCGACCTTGCGCTGGTCCTTCGGCTCCATCCATTGATCGGGATTGTAGGTGCCGTCCGAGCCGTCACCGCGCGGAATGCTGCAGGCGATCCGGCAGGAATAATCGGAAACGTCGAAACGGTCGATCTGCTTGGCGCCGCTCTCGCCCTTGAGCAAGCGCTGCCATGTTGTCTCCACGCCGCATCCGAGCGGTGTGAGCATCCCCATTCCGGTGACGACGACACGTCTCATGGCCGGCTCCGAGCCAAACTACACGCTCCTACGCTCCACCGGGGCATAGCCCACACATCAGCGACTAATGAAGCGATCGAGCAGCCGTGGTGGCTTTCGCTCAGCTTTTGGCGTTCTTTTCGAGAAATTTGACGGCATCGCCGACGGTCAGGATCGTTTCGGCGGCATCGTCGGGAATCTCGCAGCCGAATTCCTCTTCGAAAGCCATCACGAGCTCGACAGTGTCGAGACTGTCGGCGCCAAGATCGTCGATGAAACTCGCTTGCTCGGTCACCTTGTCGGGTTCTACCCCCAGGTGCTCCACGACGATCTTTTTCACCCGCTCGCCAATGTCACTCATCGTTCCAACCTCGTGCGTTTTAGATTTTAGGCTGCGACCGTGATCGTGATCGCAACCATCGCGGTACGGCCTCATCGTGGCTGACGCTGGCGAGACGGCATACGAAACGCGGAGCACAACTCGTTGCGACTTCCACCCTCGGCCGTCCCAGTCGGGCCGAGGTTCGGTTACCATACTTCAAATCGGTTGACTAGCGCGTGACAGAGTACCCGGCTAACCCCCGCAAAGCCAAGCATTTAAGCCTCTTACCAGCGCATGTTCTTTCCCGAAAACCGGTCCCCACTTTTTCGGGATCATGCGCTAAAACATCGCCATGCCACCGTTCACGTGCAGCGTCTGCCCGGTGACGTAGCCGGCCTCCTCGGAGGCCAGAAACACCGCCGCCGCCGCCACGTCGGCGGGCGTACCAAGCCGGCCGGCCGGCACACGGGAAAGGATCATCTCGCGCTGTTTGTCATTGAGCTTATCGATCATGGCGCTGGCGATCATGCCGGGGGCGATGCAGTTGGCGGTGACGTTGCGCTTGGCGTATTCGGCGGCAACCGACTTCAGCATGCCCACCATGCCGGCTTTTGAGGCCGTGTAATTGCCCTGCCCCGGATTGCCGGTATAGCCCACTATCGAGGAAATGCCGATCACGCGGCCCCAGCGTCGGCGCATCATGCGCATCACCGCCGCGCGGGTGAGCCGGAAGGTCGCGGTCAAATTCACCGCGATCACCTGCTCCCAATCCTCGTCGCGCAACTGCACGAACAGATTGTCGCGGTTGACGCCGGCATTGGCGACCAGAATGTCGAGCTTGCCCATTTTTTCTTCCGCGCTCGGCACCAAGGCCTCGACCGCGTCCTTGTCGGCGATATCGCAGGGCAGCACGTGCACGCGATCCTTCAGTTCGCCGGCGAGCGCATCAAGCACCTCGCGGCGCGTGCCAGAGATCGCGACAGTGGCGCCCTGGCCATGCAGCACACGGGCGATCGCGCCGCCGATGGCGCCGGTGGCACCGGTCACCAGCGCGGTCTTGCCGTTGAGATCGAACATCAAAAACTCCTAATTCGTTTACACATGAGCTTATCCGAAAACCGGTTCCCGCTTTTCGCGATCATGCGCGAGCCGCCTTGAACGCGGCGATGTCCTCAGGGCTGCCGATCGCAGTCGCGCTGGCGCCAGCGGCGATGCGCTTGATGAGGCCGCTCAGTACCTTGCCGGCCCCCACTTCGTAGAACGTCGTGACGCCGGCGGCCGCCATGACGGCGACCGACTCGCGCCAGCGCACCGTGCCGGTGACCTGAGCGATGAGCGCTGCCACAATCTCGGCCGGCTCGCTGATCGGCTTGGCCAACACGTTCGCCACCACCGGCATCAGCGGCGGCTTGATGTTCACTTTCGCCAGCGCCTGCGCCATCACATCGGCGGCGGGCTGCATCAAGGCGCAATGGAAGGGCGCGGACACCGGCAGCAGCATGGCACGCTTGGCGCCCTTGGTCTTGGCGATTTCCACAGCGCGCTCGACCGCCGCCTTGTCGCCCGATACCACCACCTGGCCGGCGCCATTGTCGTTGGCGGCCTGGCAGACCTGTCCCTGCGCGGCTTCGGCCGCGACAGCGGCCGCCGCGTCGAATTCGAGCCCGATCAGCGCCGCCATGGCACCGATGCCGACCGGCACCGCCTTCTGCATCGCCTGCCCGCGCAGGCGCAGCAGCCGCGCGGTGTCGGCGATGGTGAACGCGCCGGCAGCAGCGAGCGCGGAATATTCGCCAAGCGAATGGCCGGCGACGAATTGCGCGTCGCGTTTGAGATCGAGATCGGCCTCCTGCTCCAGCACGCGTAGGGTGGCGAGCGAGACGGCCATCAGCGCCGGCTGGGCATTCTCGGTGAGTGTGAGCGTCTCGGCCGGGCCCTCAAACACGATGGTACTCAGCTCGGCGCCGAGCGCCTCGTCCACCTCGTCGAACACCTGCCGGGCGGGCGGGAAGCCTGCCGCCAGCACCTTGCCCATGCCGACCGTCTGGCTGCCCTGGCCTGGAAACACGAAAGCGACCGCCATACCCCCTCACATCCCGTCTTTTTGCCGAAATTGGGCCGAAAGACACCGCAGGATGGGTCCTGTCAAGTTATGCGAGTCCCAGTAACCAAGCGAAAAGACTCAACCGGCTAAGGTGAGTTTTTATTGCCGATAAGGCGCGCGCCCGCAGCAATGCGGCCTTCCGTCAGCAATTGATGGCCGGCAATCTCGAACGGCTGCTGGAAGCGCGCTCAAGCAGATGCGGGCGACGACCCCAGCCCGCAATCGGCCCGCCAGCTGCCGCCCACAGCCGGTAACCCCACGGCGGTCTGACCGCTCGCGTCGAGTTGACCGTTTTTGGTGGCGCGTGATCTTGTCCGAAAACCGGTGCCCATCCCCGATCACATCGAGGACAAGCTTTTCGGGATCACGCACTTTTGCTTGCCTTTTTCGGCACAAACCGCCTATAACCCGCGCGTTCCGTCGATCCTGGTCGGGAGCTGAACGGACGGTCGTTTTTAAGCAAAAGCGGTAGGGCCAGTGAGCCCGTCGTCCCGTGTTCCCGCCTTCAGAGCATTCGAGCCTTTCCCGATGGGCTCGAGGGGCTAGGCGCCAGGATCGAGGATATGGGTAAACAAGGGAAAGGCATTTCATGCCGCTATACGAACACGTCTATCTCGCGCGCCAGGATCTGAGCACGCAGCAGGTCGAGGAATTGACCGCGATGCTTTCCGGCGTCATCGCCGAGGGCGGCGGCAAAATCACCAAGACCGAATATTGGGGGATGAAGTCCCTCAACTACCGCATCCGCAAGAACCGCAAGGCGCACATGACGCTGCTCAATGTCGACGCGCCGCCGGCGGCGCTCAACGAGATCGAGCGCCAGGAACGACTCAACGAAGACGTGCTGCGCTACCTCACCATCCGCGTCGAGGCGCACGAGGACGGCCCCTCCGCGATGATGCGCAAGTCTGACCGCGACGATCGCGGCGAGCGTGGCGATCGCGGCGACCGTGGACGCGGTGAACGCCGCTCGCGGCGCGACGAGGCCGAAGACGACGCCGGGCCCGCGGCGATCGCAGCGGTAGAGGAATAGGCCATGGCATTCGGATCATCCCAAGGTGGCGGTGGTGGTGGCGGCGCCCGCCGTCCGTTCTTCCGCCGGCGCAAGACCTGCCCGTTTTCCGGCGCCAATGCGCCGAAGATCGATTACAAGGACGTCAAGCTGTTGCAGCGCTACGTGTCGGAGCGCGGCAAGATCGTGCCGAGCCGTATCACCGCGGTGTCGGCCAAGAAGCAGCGCGAATTGGCGCAGGCGATCAAACGCTCGCGCTTCCTCGGCCTGCTGCCTTATGTCATTCGCTGATCCGCTCCGCAGATCAGTTGCGTGATGCACTAAGGCAGAAAATATAACGAGGCTTGCGGGGACATACCGCGAGCCGATGGTTGGGGCGGAACCGTTCCGTCTCTAACCGCTCGAAACGGAGCGGGACAGCTCGTGATGATGCAATTCGGATTGATCGGTATCGGTGCCGGCGCCGCGGCGGCTTTGCTTTTCGCCTCGGTGACCTCGGGCGCGTGGCTGTCGATCCCGCTGTTCTATCTGGCGCCGCTGCCGATCATGATCGCCGGGCTCGGCTGGAGCCATTGGGCGGCATTGATCGCCGCGTTGACCGGCGCGCTGGCGCTCGCGCTCGCGTTCGGCCCGGTGTTCTTCTTCAGTTTCCTGGCAGGCGCCGGGCTGCCGGCCTGGTGGCTCGGCTATCTAGCGATGCTGGCGCGTCCGCTCGGCAACGGCGCCGCAGCGCTCGAATGGTATCCGCCCGGCCGGCTGGTGGTATGGGCGGCCATTCTCGGCGGACTGGTCGTGGTGGTCGCCATCCCCAATTTCGGCCTCGATGCCGAGAGCTTCCGTGCCGGCCTGCGTCAAGCGCTGACGCATATCCTGCGTGTGGAAACCGAGGTGCCGGCGGATGCCCCGCTCAGCATGCCCGGCGTGTCCAATGCCAGCCGGTTGGTCGACTTCCTGGTGGCCGCCATTCCGCCGGCGGCGGCGGTGCTCGCCACCATTACCAACGTGCTCAATCTGTGGCTCGCCGGAGTAATCGTGAAGTTTTCCGGCCTGCTGAAACGGCCGTGGCCGCTGCTCCCGGACATGACGTTTCCGCGCACGCTCGCGGCGGCGCTCGCGATCGCTGTCGCCTTGAGCTTTGTCGGCAGCCTGATCGGCATCGTCGCCGGCGTCGTGTCGGCCAGCCTGCTGATGGCCTATGGCGTGCTCGGCTTCGCGGTGCTGCACGCCATCACCCGCGGCATGACCAGCCGCCTCTTCCTGCTCGGCAGCGTTTACGCCGCGGTACTCGTGTTGGGCTGGCCGGTGCTAGCGCTCTGCCTGCTTGGCCTGATCGATGCGGCCATCGACTTGCGCGCACGCATCGCCCCCACGCGCGGACCCCCGGCCCACACCTGACCACGAGACATCCGCCAACGACTTAAATTCAGATCAACCAAGTTCAAATCAAGGAGTGACGACCATGGAAGTGATCCTGCTCGAGCGCATCGGCAAGCTCGGACAAATGGGCGACGTCGTGCGCGTGAAGGACGGCTTCGCCCGCAATTTCCTGCTGCCGCGCGGCAAGGCGTTGCGCGCGACGGCCGAGAACAAGTCGCGGTTCGAAGAGATGAAGGGCGAACTGCAGACGCGCAATCTCGAGCTTAAGGGTGGCGCCGAGAAAGTCGCCGCCAAGCTCGACGGTAAGACCATCGTCGTGCTCCGCCAGGCGAGCGAGTCCGGCCAGTTGTTCGGCTCGGTGTCGCCTCGCGACATCGCCGGCATGCTCAACGAGGACGGCGCCGAGGTGAACCGCTCGCAGGTCGTGCTCAACGCGCCGATCAAGACCATCGGCCAGTACAAGGTGCTGCTGGCGCTACATCCGGAAGTCGAGACCATTGTCACCGTCATCATCGCGCGCAGCGCGGGCGAAGCCGAGCGAGTCGCGCGCGGCGAGGACGTGACGGTACGGCGCGAGCAGGCCGAAGAGGATGCGGCGGCCGCATTGGCAGCCGCGGAAGCCTTCTTCGAGCCGGAAGCGGCCAAGGCGTTGCGCGAGGCGGGGGAGCCGGAAGCCAAGGCTGCGGCCGAGGCTCCCGCCGATCAGAACAAGGCGCCGAAAAGCAAAAAAAAGAAGACCGAGAAGACCGAAAGTTCGGAGTGACCAGGGCCCTGTTCTGGGTCTGCTAGTCGGGTTTCTCCGGCTTGTCTGGTTTGGCGGCTGGCGCGGCGTCCAGTTTCGGCTCGCTCGCTTTGCCATCGGACAGCTTAGACGCAGAAACCTTGGCATCGTTTGCCTTCGACTCCGCCTCGCCCGACTTTGGTTCGGACGTCTTAGATTTACTCTTGGGTTCGGAAGTCTTGGGCCCGGAGGTCTTGGCCTCGGATGGCTTGCCGGTTTTGTCGGGTTTTACGGTTTGGGTCTCGCCGGATTTGGGCTTGCCCTTTTTCTCGTCGACCTTGGCCTTCTCGTCGCCCTTGGTCGTGCGCTTGGTCGCTCCCGTGCGCTTGCCCGGCGCCGGCGGAGTGCCGAGCGATTCCAGATAGGTGGCAATGATGGCCGCCGATTCGCGGCTGGATGTGTAATGCTCGCGCAGGAAGCTGGACAGGCCGAGCAGGCCACCGGACTTGCTCAGGGCCTGGGCGCTCTTGTGGCAGAGGGCGCAGTTCGAGGCGAACAATTGCGCGCCGCTCTTGCCCGAATCCAGGTTTTCCTGCGCACCGGCCGGGGCTGCCGCCAGGCTACCGACGACACCAAAAATGCACACTAAACGACGCAAAAACCCCAACATTTGATATCCCGCCTCTTCTTTTCACGACTCCGCCAGCCGCCAACTATTACCTGATATTCGTGCCGGTGTGAGCCACATAACAACGGCCTATAAGTCGGCCGTCGTGTATAAGAATCTCGAATTTATGGCATTGCTGCGAATATTGATCTTTGGTTTAATTGATAGAGATCAACTGGTTTTGATCGGCGGCGTTGTAGGAAAAATATAGCGTCGCGAGTAGCTCGACTTGATGGTGGCGGCCGATGGATCGGTTGCTTCAGTTTCTGCTCAAGACCTTTATCCGGCGGGGGACATTCAGGGTTACCACCTCGCGCGGAACGGTCTTAACCTTCGGCGATGGGACCGGCCAGCCGGTATGGGTGCGCTTTGCCACTCGCGCAGCCGAGTGGGGAATTCTCCTCGATCCCGAGCTCAAATTCGGCGAGTCCTATATGAATGGCACGTTCGTGGTCGAGCGGGGCTCGATCGCCGACGTTCTTGCCATCATGCTTGGCCAGAATTCTGACGTTCCGCACTGGGCGCGGCCGCAGGGGCGGCTGCGCTTCCTTAACCGCCGTTTGCAGCAGTTCAATCCGCGCCGGCGCGCGCGCAACAACGTGGCGCATCATTACGATCTCGACGGCCGGCTCTATTCGCTGTTCCTTGACGCCGACCGCCAATATAGCTGCGGCTATTTCGAGAGCCCCGAGCAGTCGCTCGATGACGCCCAGATCGCCAAGAAGCGGCATCTCGCCGCCAAGCTGCTGCTCGGCCGCGACCGCCATGAGCGAGACCTGCGCGTGCTCGACATCGGCTGCGGCTGGGGCGGGCTCGGACTTTATCTTGCCGAGGTCGCCGGCGCCGACGTGACCGGCGTCACGCTGTCGCAGGAACAGCACGCCATCGCCAACGAGCGCGCCGCGGAAAAGGGCCTGGCCGAGCGGGCCCGGTTCATCCTGCAAGACTATCGCGACGTCACGGGGCCGTTCGACCGCATCGTGTCGGTCGGCATGTTCGAACATGTCGGCATCAACCATTACGACACATTCTTCCGCAAGAGCGCGCAACTGCTCGCCGACGACGGCGTCATGGTGCTGCACTCAATCGGCCGCTCGGAAGGTCCGAACGCGACCAGCCCATGGATCGCGAAATATATTTTCCCGGGCGGCTACATCCCGTCGCTGTCGGAGGTGCTGCCGCACATCGAGAAATCCGGGCTGCTGGTCACCGACATGGAAATCCTGCGTCTGCATTACGCCGAGACGCTCAAGCAATGGCGCGAACGATTCCTCGCACACCGCGAGCAAGTCGAGCGCATCTACGATCGGCGCTTCGTGCGGATGTGGGAGTTCTATCTGGCCGCGTCCGAAATGTCGTTCCGCGAGCAGGACTTGATGGTGTTCCAGGTCCAGCTCACCAAGCGGCAGTACGTGGTGCCGATGACGCGGGACTATATCGGCCGCGAGGAGCGCCGATTGCGCGGCGCCGAAGGCGAGCGTCACCCGCCGCTACGGTTGGCCGGCGAGTAGAGCCGCGGAAACCGTCGCGCGCGCGCCGTAGCGGTCAAGACAAAACCGATCTTGTTCACCGCTGATTTGCCCTTGTGAATTGCGGGGCAACCGCATGCGGCAGCCACGCCATTCGAAAAGTCCGTGCTATGCCACAATTCCCGGGTAAGCATAGACATCCATGGCCCCCCTCGATTCGGCTCTCCGCAAGCAGGTTGAAGAACCTGACCAGAACTTCCGTTCCGCTCCGCACAATATCGAGGCGGAGCAGGCGCTATTGGGCGCGATCCTAGTCAACAACGAGGCTTTCTACCGGGTCTCCGATTTCCTCAATCCGGAGCATTTCTTCGAGCCGATTCACCAGAAAATCTATCAGCTTGCGCGTGATCTGATCCGCGCCGGCAAGGTGGCGACCCCGGTCACGCTGAAGACCTTCATCGGCGCCGACATCGATATCGGCGGCATGACGGTGAGCCAATATTTGGCGCGGCTGGCAGCCGAAGCGACCACCATCATCAATGCCGAGGACTACGGTCATACTATTTACGACCTGTCGATCCGCCGCGCGCTGATCATCGTCGGCGAGGACATGGTCAACGTCGCCTTCGACGCGCCGGTAGATTTCTCGCCGCGAAACCAGATCGAGGACGCCGAGCGCCGGCTGTACGAACTGGCCGAGACCGGCCGATACGACGGCGGCTTCCAGCGTTTCGCCCAGTCGCTCACCACCGCGATCGACATGGCAGCTCACGCCTTTCAGCGCGACGGAAAGCTTTCCGGCATCGCCACCGGGCTCGACGAACTGGACCGCATGATGGGCGGCCTGCAGCCATCCGACCTGATCATCCTTGCCGGCCGTCCCGGCATGGGCAAAAGCGCGCTGGCCACCAATATCGGTTACAACGTCGCGCGCGCCTGGCGCGGCGAGGTCAGGGCCGACGGACACACGTTCACCGCCAATGGCGGCATCGTCGGTTTCTTCTCGCTGGAAATGTCGGCCGAACAGCTCGCCACCCGCATCATCGCCGAGCAGACCGGCATTCCGTCGCACCAGATCAGGCGCGGCGGCATCAGCGAGGCCGAGTTCGAGCGCATCAAGGATCACTCGATCGAATTGCAGAACTTGCAGTTCTTCGTGGATGAAACCGGCGGCTTGTCGGTGGCCCAGCTCGCCGCCCGCGCGCGCCGGCTCAAGCGCCAGCGCGGCCTCGACCTGCTGATCATCGACTATCTGCAACTGCTGCAGGGTTCGACCCGCCGCTCGGCGGAAAACCGCGTGCAAGAAATCACCGAGATCACGACCAAGCTCAAGGCACTCGCTAAGGAGCTCAACGTGCCGGTGCTGGCGCTGTCGCAGCTCTCACGCCAGGTGGAAAGTCGTGACGACAAGCGCCCGCAGCTTTCCGATTTGCGTGAATCCGGCTCAATCGAGCAGGACGCCGACGTGGTGCTGTTTGTCTTCCGCGACGAGTATTATCACCAGATGCGCAAGCCGTTGGAGACCAACCGCGAGAAATTCGCGGAATGGCTGGCGGAGGGCGAAAAGGTCCACGGCCGGGCCGAGATCATCATCGGCAAGCAGCGCCATGGCCCGACCGGCACGGTCGAACTGCAATTCGAAGGCGCCATCACGAAATTCTCAACCTTGGCGAAGCCCGACCACCTGCCGGAACGGATAGGCTAGCGCATGATCCCGAAAAGTGGGACCCGGTTTTCGACAAAGATCATGCGCAAATTTTAAGTCCGCGGTTCCCACATGGAACCCCCGCACGGGGCGTGGAGGGATAAGCCCGTAGTAGCCGTCCGCACGACGGCAATGATACAATCCAGACACGCGGGAAGGTTGAAACGCTTGGCTAAAGAATTTAAGCTCATCGCAATTAAGAAAAAGAGCACGTCAGCCAGGGAGAACAACATGCGTGAATCGCTGTTCGCAGCAACCGTCGCAGGCGTGGCAACGCTCGGATTTTTGGCCTCGACAAGCCTCGCGCAGGAAGACGCCGATCAGAAATTGGGCACGGTCCATTTCGCTACCTCCTGCAACGAAATGGCACAGCGGCGGTTCGACCGCGCCATGCGATACCAGCACTCGTTCTGGTACAAGGCATCCAAGGAAATATTCGAGGAGACGCTCAAGGCCGATCCGACCTGCGGCATTGCCAATTGGGGCATGGCGCTCGGTCTGCTCGACAATCCGCACAACACGATACCGGCGCCCAACCTGCCGCTCGGCCTTGCCGCTATTCAGGCGGCGAAAACCACGGGCGCGAAGACCCAGCGCGAGCGCGACTATATCGACGCTTTAGCCGTCATGTACGTCGACTATGACAAGACTCCCCATGGCGCGCGCGTTCAGTCCTACCTCAAGGCCATGGAAGCGCTGGCCGCAAAATATCCTGACGACGACGAGGCACAGATCTTCTACGCGATCACGCTGAATATCGCGGCCTCGCCGACCGACAAGACTTACGCCAATCAACTCAAGGGAGCGGCCATCCTGGAGGTGATCAACAAGCGGCAGCCTCGGCACCCGGGTGTCGCGCATTATCTCATTCACCTCTATGACTCTCCTGCGCTCGCGGAGAAAGGGATCGACGCCGCCCGGCGCTACTCCAAGATCGCGCCGGCTGCGCCGCATGCGCAGCACATGCCCTCGCACATCTTCACCCGCGTCGGTCTCTGGAAAGACTCGGTTGCGGCCAACATTGCCTCCGTGCAAGCGGCCAAGGCAGACAAGTCCGCCGGTGATCAGATGCACGGGCAGGACTATTTGGTCTACGCCTATCTGCAACTTGCCCAAGACAAGAATGCGCGCGCGGTCATCGATGACATGGCCGTCAGCACCTTTGGTCCGGATGCATTTGGCGCGCATTATGCGGCCGCTGCTTCGCCTGCGCGCGCCATGGTGGAACGTGGCGACTGGAAAGGCGCGGCAGAACTTCAAGTCCGCCCGAACAAGTTTCCCCATGTCATGGCGATCACTCATTTCGCCCGTGCGCTCGGCGCCGCGCGCTCCGGCAATCCGGACGCTGCCAAGGCGGACATCGCCAAGCTGGCGGAGTTGCGCGACACGCTGACGGCTGCCAAGGTCGGTTATTGGCCGCACATCATCGATATCCAGTATCAGGTCGCGACCGCGTGGCAGCTCTATGCCGATGGCAAATATGATGACGCGCTCAAGGCCATGAGTGCAGCCGCCGACGCGGAAGATAAGACCGAGAAATCACCGGTGACGCCTGGTCCGTTGACGCCGGCGCGCGAACTCTATGGCTTTATGCTGCTCGATCGCGGCATGGCCAAGGAAGCGTTGGCGGCGTTCGAGGCGACCATGGCGAAGGAGCCCAACCGCTTCAACGGATATGCCGGTGCGGCGAAAGCTGCGCAGGCGCTCGGCGACAAGGCGAAAGCGAAGGCCAACTATGAAAAACTGGTTGCGCTCGCCAGCGCGGGTGATAACGACCGCCCGGTGCTGGCCGAGGCGAAGGCGTTCGTCGCGAGCAACTAGGACAAACGGCCCGACCGATCGCGGCCGATCATGAGATGAAAAGAACGACCGTCATTGCCGCTGTCGTTGCCTTCGGGCTGGGTGGGCTGGTCGGTGCACTGGCGTTTTTCGGTTTGCCGCTGCCGGACCGCGGCGGGGCCGTGGCGCCGCCCAGCCATCCGGTTTGGGCCGAGGCGCAATGGCCCTTCGCGATGGACGAGTGGGGCAAGGGCAAAACATTCCGGTGCAAGGCGACCGACTGCGGCGCCGAGGTCAACCTTTATATCCGGGCCAAGATCGGCTTATGCAACTGCACAACCGGTGTCTCCGATGACGACGAGCTCAATCTCCTAAGCGACTTCAACCTGATGGGCGACAAGCATTCAGTTTTGGGGCCGGGACACCCAATCGCTGTGGCGTGGATGAAGGGCCGCAGCCGGACTTACACGGTCGCCGGTCCCTTTCGCGCCGGACAATCAGCACTGGCGGTTGCTTTCAACGATCACTGCGACGCCATTGTCGCCACCGTCGTGGTCGCGCCCGATCGGCCGGCAATCATCGAACCCAGTGTTATCGAATTCCTCAACAGCAAGACCATCTTACACTGGGCCGAGGTAACGCTTGGTCTGTAGCACCGGTGCCCCGCCCCGCATGGACGCCCCGCGCACGGGCGGCTAAACCCTAGCCTATGACCGAGGCCGAACCCGCAATTGATCAGGACTTGAGCCCGCCGGACGACGGCCGGGCGGATAAGCTCGTCACCGCCGGTCCGCCAGCGCCGCAAACAGGCGGCATCCTGACCGTCGATCTCACGGCAATCGAAGCCAACTGGCGGGCGCTGCTGCGCCAAGCCATGCCGGCTGAATGCGCCGCCGTGATCAAGGCCGACGGCTATGGCTGCGGCATCGAGCCGGTCGCAGCTCATCTGGCCAAGGCCGGCTGCAAGACGTTCTTCGTCGCCGATCTCGCCGAGGCGCGGCGGGCGCGCGCGGTCGCACCGGAGCCGGCGATCTATGTACTCAACGGAGTGCTGCCGGGGACCGCGGGATCTTACGCCGAGATCCGCGCGCGGCCGGTGATCGGCAGCATGCTCGAGCTGGCGGAATGGGACGCCTTCGCGTCCGCCAACCAGTGGCATGGCGGCGCGGCGCTGCATGTCGACACCGGCATGAACCGGCTCGGTATTTCGGTGAATGAAGCCGCCGCGCTGGCGCCGCGCATCCGCTCCGAAAATCACGGCATCACGCTGCTGATGAGTCACCTAGCCTGCGCCGAGCAGCCGGAGCATCCGCTCAACGAGCGCCAGATCAGCGTATTCCGCGAGGTGCGCATGCTTTATCGCGGGATACCCTCCTCGCTGGCCAATTCGTCCGGCCTTTTCCTCGGGGCTACCGCCCATTGCGACATGGTGCGCCCGGGCGTCGCGCTTTACGGCGTCAACCCTATCCCGGGGCAGAGCAATCCGATGCGCCCGGTGATCGAATTGCAGGCGCGCATCGCGCAGGTGCGCACCGTGCCGCGCGGCGAGACCGTCGGCTACGACGCCGCTTGGACCGCCAAGCGCACGACCCGCATTGCCGTTGTCGCGGTCGGTTATGCCGACGGCTATCTGCGTGCGGCCAGCGCCTCCGACGAGGCGCCGGGCGCCGACGCTATCGTGGCCGGCCAGCGCTGCCCGCTGGCGGGCCGCGTCTCCATGGATCTTCTGGCGATCGACATCACCGATCTGCCGGATGGTGCCGCCCGGCGCGGCGACCTCGCCATCCTGATCGGCGGCGAGATGACCGTCGATGCGCTCGCCAGCGCCGCCGGCACCATCGGCTACGAGGTGCTCACCAGCCTCGGCCGCCGCTACCACCGGGTTTACCGGGGCTGAGCGCTCGTCCGCTTCAAATCTCCTGAAATCAGCACTTTCTTAAAGAATGTTCTTGTATTGTTCTAATGGCAGCTTTAGCCTACCGGGCAGCATTTCAGGGGCGATTCCCTTCATGTCCAAGCGCAATCTCAGCTTCATCTGCCAGAACTGCGGCGCGGCGGCGCCCCGCTGGCAGGGCAAGTGCGAGGCCTGCGGCGAGTGGAATACGCTGGCCGAGGAAGGTACCGCGCGCCCCGCCGGCCCCGGCCGCAAGCCGGGCAAAGGCCGGTTGTTCGCGCTCGAGCCGCTGACTGGCGAGGCGCATGAGGCGCCGCGCCTGGCCTGCGGGGTCGCCGAATTCGACCGCGTCACCGGCGGCGGTTTCGTCCGCGGCTCGGTGCTGCTGATGGCGGGTGATCCCGGCATCGGCAAGTCGACACTGTTGCTCCAAGCCGCTGCCGCCATGGCGCGCGCCGGCCAGCGCACAGTCTATATCTCAGGCGAAGAAGCGGTCGCCCAGGTACGCTTACGCGCCGAGCGACTGTCCTTATGCGATGCCGCCGTTGAGCTGGCGGCGGAGACTTCGGTCGAGGACATCATCGCCACCATGTCGGAAGGCAAGACGCCGCGCCTGATCGTCATCGATTCGATCCAGACTATGTGGACCGACCTGGTGGAATCCGCGCCCGGCACGGTGACGCAGGTGCGCGGCTCAGCGCAGGCGCTGATCCGCTATGCTAAGCGCTCCGGCGCTGCCATCATTCTGGTCGGCCATGTCACCAAGGACGGCCAGATCGCCGGCCCGCGTGTGGTCGAGCACATGGTCGATGCCGTGCTCTCGTTCGAGGGCGAAGGCTCACACCAATTTCGCATCCTGCGCGCGGTGAAGAACCGCTTCGGCCCGACCGACGAGATCGGGGTATTCGAGATGACCGGCTCGGGCCTGCGTGAGGTCGCCAACCCGTCCGAACTGTTCCTGTCGGCGCGTGATCTCGGTTCGCCCGGCACCGCGGTATTCGCCGGCATGGAGGGCACGCGGCCGCTGCTGGTGGAAATCCAGGCGCTGGTGGCGCCAACCTCGCTCGGCACGCCGCGCCGCGCCGTGGTCGGCTGGGACCCTAACCGGCTGTCGATGGTGCTGGCGGTACTGGAAGCCCATTGTGGCGTGAAGCTCGGCGGCCACGACGTTTACCTTAACGTCGCCGGCGGCTTGCGCATCCAGGAGCCGGCAGCCGATCTCGCCGCTGCCGCCGCACTGGTCTCCTCGCTTGCCAACGCTCCGCTGCCGGCCGATGCGGTCTATTTCGGCGAGGTATCGTTGTCGGGCTCAATCCGGCCGGTGGCGCAAGGCTCGGCCCGGCTCAAAGAAGCCGCAAAGCTCGGCTTTACCCGCGCCATCGTTCCGGAAGCCGCGCGCGCGGAAGCCGGCGAGCCCGGCCTCAAGGTCACCGATGTGGCAAGCCTCGCCAATCTGGTCGCCGACATCGCCGCCCGCGGCAGTCGGGGCACGGGCGGTAAACCCCGTGGACAAGACGGGTGACGGCACCGTGTCGCCCCGCTATACACGGAGCGCATCGAACCGCCTCCAGCGGCCAATCTCACGGCGCGCCGCGAGAGCAGAAATGGGCGTAAAATTAAGTACTTAAGGCAGACATTGCCGCCCTGTCCAGGAGCCGCTATGGCATTCCCGGATTCGCCGCGCCGCATGCGCGGTAAGCCTCGCCCCTAACCGCGGAGTGCATGAGCCCCGATGCCGATCACGCTGCTCGACCTCATCCTCTTGGTCGTCATGTTGATCTCCGGCCTGCTCGCCATGATCCGCGGCTTCATGCGCGAGATTCTGTCGATCGGTGCCTGGGGCGTCGCCGCGCTGGTCACGCTTTATTCCTATTCGCGCGTGCTGCCGATCGCCAAGCAGTATGTCCCGAGCGATATGGGGGCGGCCGGCGCCAGCATCGGCGCGGTGTTCCTGATCACGCTGCTGGTGGTCTCGATCATCACCGTGCGCATTTCCGACATGGTGCTCGACAGCCGAGTGGGTGCGCTCGACCGCACGCTCGGCTTCCTGTTCGGGCTCGGCCGCGGACTGGTCATCGTGGTTGTCGCCTTCCTGTTCTTCGCCTGGCTGGTGCCTGACCGCAGCCAGCCGGAATGGGTGCGCAGCGCCAAGTCGAAGGTCGTGTTGCAAAGTACGGGACAATGGTTGATGTCCATGTTGCCGGATGACCCCGAAAGCACCATCTTGAAGCGGTTGAAGCGGCAGAAGCCGGAAGACCAGGAACCGCCGGACAGCGGCCCCGATCAGAAGTCGGATCTGCCGGCGCCGGGGACCGGAGCCAAACCGAGCGGAACGCGATAGCGATGCAGCAGCAGCCGCAAGACCTCGTGCTGATCACAAGCGCCGAATTCGATCCGGATGCCGACCGGCTGCGCGAGGAGTGCGGCGTGTTTGGCATCTTCGGCCATCCCGACGCCTCCGCCATCACCGCGCTCGGCCTGCACGCGCTCCAGCATCGCGGCCAGGAAGCCGCCGGTATCGTCAGTTTCGACGGCAAGCGCTTCCATTCCGAACGCCGCCTCGGCCTGGTCGGCGACGCCTTCGCACGACGGGAAGTGATCGACCGCCTGCCCGGCACCGCGGCGATCGGGCACGTGCGCTATTCGACCACTGGTGAAACGGTGCTGCGGAACGTGCAACCGCTGTTCGCGGAACTGGAAGGCGGCGGCTTCGCCATCGGCCACAACGGCAACCTGACCAACGGCATCGCACTGCGCAAGAACCTAGTGCATGAAGGCGCCATGATGCAGTCGACCACCGATACCGAGGTGATCCTGCATCTGGTGGCGCGCGCGCGTCGCAACCGCTTCGTCGATCGTTTCATCGAAGGCCTGCGCCAGCTCGAAGGCGCCTATGCCTTTGTCGGCCTCACCAACAAGAAGCTGGTCGGCGCGCGCGACCCGCTCGGCATCCGCCCGTTGGTGATCGGCAAGTTCGACGGCTGCCCGATTCTGGCCTCGGAGACCTGCGCGCTCGACATCATCGGCGCGCACTATGTGCGCGACGTCGAGAACGGCGAAGTGGTGGTCTTCGACGAGGACGGCGCGCAAACGCACAAGCCATTCCCGCCGATGGCGGCGCGGCCGTGCATCTTCGAATACATCTATTTCTCGCGACCGGATTCCATCGTCGGCGGCCGTCACGTTTACAACGTGCGCAAGACCATGGGCAGGGAGCTTGCGCGCGAAGCGCCAGCGCAGGCCGACGTGGTCGTCCCGGTGCCGGATTCTGGCGTGCCGGCGGCGATCGGCTTTGCGCAAGAATCAGGCATCCCCTACGAGCTCGGCATTATCCGAAACCACTATGTTGGGCGCACCTTCATCCAGCCGACGCAGTCAATCCGCGACCAGGGCGTGCGGCTCAAGCACTCCGCCAATCGCGCGGTGGTCGCCGGCAAGCGCATCGTGCTGGTGGATGATTCCATCGTGCGCGGCACCACGTCGAAGAAGATCGTGCAGATGATGCGCGATGCCGGCGCCAAGAAGGTGCATTTCCGCATCGCCTCGCCACCGATCACGCATCCAGATTATTACGGCATCGACACACCAGAGCGCGATAAGCTGCTTGCCGCTACCCACGATCTGGAAGGCATGCGGCAGTTCATCGGCGCTGATTCGCTAACGTTCCTGTCGGTCGACGGCATCTACCGCGCCATGGGCTTCGACAAGCGCGATGCGGCGCGGCCGCAATTTACCGACCACTGCTTCACCGGCGACTATCCGACCGCGCTCACCGATCTGGCCGCGCAAGAGGCAAGCCCGCGGCAGTTGTCGCTGCTCGCCGAAGCCATCTAGGCTTTTGCGCAAGCGTTACCGCATGTCGAAACCCCTCGCCGACCGTATCGCGCTAGTCACAGGCGCCTCGCGCGGCATCGGCGCGGCGCTGGCGTTGCAGCTCGCGCAAGCGGGCGCGCATGTGGTGGCGGTGGCGCGCACGGTGGGCGGGCTGGAAGAGCTCGACGACAAGATCAAGGCGGCCGGCGGCACCGCCACGCTGGTGCCGCTGGATGTCAAGGATAGCGACGGCATCGCGCGGCTCGCGCTCGCACTCAACGAGCGCTATGGCCGACTCGACGTGCTGATCGGCAATGCCGGCATCCTCGGGCCGCTGTCGCCGCTCGGTCATATCGAGCCGAAGGACTGGGACAATCTGCTGAGCGTCAATGTCACCGCCAACTGGCAGCTCCTCCGCTGCATGGACCCATTGCTCAAGCGCGCGCCAGCGGGCCGCGCGGTATTTCTCACCTCCGCTGTCGCCTACAAGGGCCGCGCCTATTGGGGGCCCTACGCCGCCTCGAAAGCCGCGCTCAATGCGCTGGTGCGCGTTTATGCAGCCGAATGCGCGACCACGCCAGTGCGCGCCAACCTGTTCGCCCCGGGCCCGACCCGCACCCGCATGTATTTGGGCGCCTTTCCCGGCATCGATCCGCTGACGCTGCCGGCGCCGGAAGAGGTGGCAAAGGCGATCGTGCCGCTATGCCTGCCCGATTGCACGGAGACCGGAAAATTCTACGATTTCCGTACTGAGAAGTTTCTGGAATTCCGGGCGCCCGCCTAAAGTTTACGGCCAAGCTTCAGCGCGCGTCCGTCTAGCGCCGTGCCGAAGACATGATCCCAAAAGGCCGTCGTCACGCCGAAATTTCCGCTGTGCGAAAAATGGTGGTGGCGGGCGTGGCGCATGCGCGCCCGGTAAAGATAGGAATCCCGCCGCAGCTGCCAATGGTGGGTCGCGTAGTGGACGAAGACGTACCAAAGGTATCCGGTGACGAGGCCCGCCGTCGCCGCAGTCCCAAGATCAAACCCAAGTGCCACCCAGCACGGGCTTGCCACCGCGAGCAATCCGACGATGGCGCTCGCCCACGCGGGCGTGCCAATGAGCTCTTGGGGCGATTGATGGTGGCGATCGTGGATTTCCGAGAGCACCGGCGCGTGATGAAAAAGCACGCGATGCAGCTCATATTCGAACAGCGTCCAGACCATCAATCCGGCGCCGTAGACGATCGCCCAGGTCAAAGGCTGCGGCGGCATCGAACTGCGAAACGCGAACAGCGTGGCGATAAGAACGAGCGGAGGGAAAAGCAGAAACTCAAAAAAATAGCCGAGCTTGCTCATTTTCATGGCATTACCCCAGAGGCCATATGTCCGGCGATTGCAAACCATTCTTGCGTCGCCGCCCCCCGAAGCGTCTCGAGAGACATTATCAACAATGTATCTACGCTTAAAGTGTATTCCGCACAGCGTCGATAAGGCACATATTGTGTATTCAACATCAACGAGATGAGTTCTGAATGGTTCCGCTGATGGCGCGTCTCAGTGCTTACGCTTCGCGCGCCCTTTGAACGGATTGCCCTTCTCCCGCAACGTCAGGCGGATCGGCGTGCCGGGGAGCGCGAAGCTCTCGCGCAGGGAATTCACAAGATAGCGTTTATAGGCGTCGGGCAGCGCGTCGGCGCGGGTGCAGAACAGCACAAAGCTCGGCGGCCGGCTTTTAACCTGGGTGATGTAGTTGAGGCGGAGCTGGCGCCCCGACACCGCCGGCGGCGGATGCGCGTCGACCGCGTGTTCGAACCAGCGATTGAGCGCAGCCGTCGGAATGCGCTTATTCCAGATCGCGAAGGCATCCACGATCGCCTGCATCAGCCGGTCGAGGCCTTCCCCGGTCATGGCGGACACCGCCACCAGCGGCACGCCCTTCATCTGCTTGAGCTTCTCGTCGGCTTGCGTGCGCAACTTGCCAATGGCGCCCGCGGTCTTATCCTTCAGGTCCCATTTGTTGATCGCGATGACAATGGCGCGACCTTCCTGCTCGACTAGATCGGCGATGCGCTGGTCCTGCTCCTCAAAGGCGTTCTCGACGTCAAGCAGCACCACCACCACTTCGGCAAAGCGCACCGCATTGAGCGCGTCGGCGACCGAAAGTTTTTCCAGCTTCTCGTCGACGCGCGAGCGGCGGCGCAGGCCGGCGGTGTCGTGGATGCGGAATTTCTGTCCGTGCCAATCGAGATTAACCGCGATGGCGTCGCGGGTGGTGCCAGCCTCCGGAGCGGTGAGCAGCCGCTCCTCGCCGATCAGCCGGTTGACCAAAGTTGACTTGCCTGCATTCGGTCGCCCGACAATAGCGACCCGGATCGGATGCGGGCCGGATGGCTCGGCCGCCGCTTCGATCTGCGCCGCGGTGCGTTCCGGCAGCGCCGCGCGCAGCGAGTCGTAGAGATCGGCCAGGCCTTCATTATGCTCGGCGGAAATTGCCACCGGGTCGCCGAGGCCAAGCGCGTAGGCGTCCAGCCTGCCCGCTTCGCCGGCGGTGCCTTCCATCTTGTTGGCGATCAGCACGGTCGGTTTACCCGACTTGCGGACGAGTTCGGCGAACACGCGGTCGACCCCGGTCGGACCGCTGCGCGCATCGATCATGAAAAAGATTGCATCGGCCTGCCCGATCGCGTTCTCGGTCTGCGCCCGCATGCGGCCGATGAGGCTCTCGGGCGCGGACTCCTCAAGTCCCGCGGTATCGATCACGGTGAAATCAAGATCGCCGAGCCGGCCCTCGCCTTCGCGGCGGTCGCGCGTCACGCCGGGCCGGTCATCGACCAGCGCGACGCGCCGGCCCACCAGCCGGTTGAACAGTGTCGACTTGCCGACATTGGGGCGGCCGACAATGGCGATGGTGAAGCTCATGGGCAGTCATTGCCGGGCTTGCCTCGGCAATCCATCAATAGAAACCAAAATATGTGTTTGCGAGATGGGTGCGCGGGTCAAGTCCTACAGCCGGACCGGTCTTTGTCCGGACCCGGTTGCCCGCGTATGACGACCATCCCGTCAGCGCGAGAAGGTGCCGGGCGCCGGCGCTGACGGCCAGGGATCGGTGCTCGTGCTTTGCCCGGACGCCGGCTGCTGCGGGGGAGTACCCGGCGTGGGCGACATTTGCTGTTGGCCGCTGGCTTGACCCTGGGCCGCAGGCTGCACTGTGATTTGCGTGGGCTTATGGGTTGCCGTGCGCGGCTTCGGTTTGCGCCTCGGTTTCGGTTTGAGTTCTGCCGCCGGCTCGATCGCGGCGGTCTTAGCTGACGGCGCGGGCGCGGCGGGCTCTGCCGCCGGTGCTTGCGCGGTCTCCGGCTGTGGCTGATTGCCCTTCATATATTCGGGCGGAATTCCTTGCGAGACGCCCGGCACGCCCTGCGGGAATACATCTTTTCGCTCGCCCGGTAGCTTCTTCTTCTCGTTGAGATGGAGAAAGTCGAACTTGTCCATGTCGAAATCCTCGCAACCGGCGAGCACCGGCGCGAGCACGATCAGTCCTACCAGCAACACGATGCGATGCATGCGGCGCATGGAATAATTCCTCAACCCTTGCTACCGTCGGCGGCGATCAGCGCCGAGAGCACATCGGCGCGCGCGCGTGTACCCGGCGGCGTCTCGGCATCGGTTGTGATCATGTCGATATAGCGGCGCGCGGCAGTGAAGTCATGGTTGCGCCAGGCCGATAGCGCTAGCAGCTCGCGCGCGGTGTGGCGGAAGGTACGGCCAGGCTCGGCGACAGGTTCAAGACGGTGCCGCATATCGGAAAGCGGCGCGCTGTCCACCATCAGCATGCCGGCGCGCACGGCGGCGAGATCCTGCAAGGTCGCGCCCAGTGATGTGTCGGCGGCGAGCTCGTCATAGGCTTTCACGGCGTCCGCCCGCTTTGTTTGCGCGAGCTCAGCGGCAGCGCGCAAGCGCGCCAGCGTACGATAGCCGGCCGGCGCCTCGGCGGCGACCTTGGCGAAGGCGGTTTCCGCCTCGGTGTGCTTGCCCGCTTCGCTCAAGCTGAGCGCGGACTCGAATGCAGCGCCAGCTACGGCGGCTTTCTTGGCCTCCCAGTATTCATAGCCGCGCCAGGCGCCGATCGCGGCGACGATCAGCACGGCCAGTGCGATGATATAAATGCTGTAGCGATCCCACAGCTTCTGCAGCCGTTCACGCCGAACTTCCTCGTCCACTTCGTGAAAAATATCGGCCACGAATTGCTCCAAGCCCCTTAATGCCCGTCCCGGGCCGCATTGCGACGTAACCTAGCGGTGTGGCGGGTCCAAGGCAAAGCCTGCGCCCGACAATCGTTAAGATTCAGCGGTTTAGGGATTCTTGCCCTTCATCGGATAGACGTGCTCGGGGCCTGGAAAAGCGCGCGCGCGCACGTCCGCCGCATAGTCGGCCACCGCCTTTTCGATGCCGGGGCCGAGCTCGCCATAGCGCTTGACGAATTTCGGTACCCGCGGCGACAGGCCGAGCATGTCTTCCAACACCAGGATCTGCCCGTCGCAGGCCACGCTCGCCCCAATGCCGATGGTGGGAATGCGCACCGCCGCGGTGAGCTTACGCGCGAGCGGCTCCGCCACCGCCTCGATCACCACCGCGAAGGCGCCAGCCTCGGCCACGGCAATCGCATCCTGCTCGATTCGCGCCCAACCGGCCTCCTCGCGCCCTTGCGCGCGGAACGAGCCGAGCACGTTGATCGCCTGCGGCGTGAGACCGACATGCGCCATCACGGGCACCCCGCGCTCGACCAGGAAGCCGATGGTTTCGGCCATGCGCGTGCCGCCTTCGACTTTGATGGCGCCGCAGCCGGTCTCCTTCAGCACGCGCGCGGCGTTCATGAAGGCCTGTTCCTTGGAAGCCTCGTAGGAAGCGAATGGCATATCGACGACCACCAGCGCGCGCTTGGAGCCGCGCATCACCGCGTGGCCCTGCAGGATCATCATTTCGAGCGTGACCGGAACGGTAGTTTCCAGCCCGTGCATCACCATGCCGAGCGAGTCGCCGACCAGGATCACGTCGCAATATTTGTCGACCAGACGCGCGGTATGGGCGTGATACGACGTCAGGCACACGATCGGCGCACCGCCCTTGCGGACGAAAATATCCGGGGCGGTGAGCCGCTTGATATCGTCTTGCACTGACACGGGGGTTACCTCCCGAACACCGGCACGCCGATGACCATCGGATGGAAGGCGTAGCCGAGCGCGAGATAGATGACGATGCCAAGCACGACGACGATGGCGTCGTTGGTCCAGCCGGTGGGCGCGCTGGTTGTGCCGGCGTCGCCGCGCCGCTTGGCGGCGATGCGGGCATAAACGCCCCAGGCCAGGAACGATCCGAATAGCAGGATCGAGCCGAGGTCGCCGTTCGACAGCAGATGCGCTAAGGCCCAGGTCTTCACGCTAGCCAGCATCGGATGCTTGAGCTTGGCCTTAATGTGGCTGGGGATGAAGGCGGCGGTGAAGAAAATCACCGCGAACAGCATGAGACCTTCGGTGATGTGCCGCATGAAAGTGGGCGGCGCCCAGATCTGGATTAATTCATGCGCGTGGTATTCACCGTAGCCCCAGACGATCAGCGCGAGGCCCACTATCGAGACGAGCGCGAACACACCGCGATAGCCGTTCTGGCCGAGCCGCGCCATCGCCGCCGCGCGCGCGTCGCGGAACGTCACGAAAATGTGGGTGGCGAAGAAGACCGCCAGCCCGAGAACGAGAATAAGCCGACCCATACATGACTCCCGGCATTAATCTGGCGCAGTAGAGGCGATGGCCGCGTGCGGCGCAAGAGCGCCGCTAGGCCGCTGCGGTGGCCTTATTTTTCACGTCCTTGATATCGGTGAAAACGATGCCGGGCGCGCGCTCGCCGGTGTAATCGAGGATGAATTGATTGCGCGCCATGAACACGCGGTCGCCGTCTAAATCCTCGGCCACGCTGGAATAATTGGCCTGCACAAAATCCTCGAGTTTTTTGGCGACGGCACACGAAATCCAACGCGCGAGTTGGAATTCCGGCATCTCATAGCCGATTTCGAGGCCATATTCGTCGGCCAACCGCACTTTGAGCACGTCGAGCTGCAATGACCCGACCACGCCGACCAGCGCCGGGGCGCCATCGAGCGGCCGGAACACTTGGACGACGCCTTCTTCTGCCATTTGCTGGAGCGCTTCTTTCAACTTCTTGGCCTTCATCGGGTCACTTAGCTTCACTCTTCTGAGGATTTCCGGCGCGAAGTTCGGAACCCCGAGGAAGGCGATATCCTCGCCCTCGGTCAGGGTATCCCCGATGCGCAGGGTGCCGTGGTTGGGGATGCCGACCACGTCGCCGGCATAGGCCTCGTCGGCGAGTGCGCGGTCCTGCGCGAAAAAGAATTGCGGCGTTGACAGCGTGATGGGCTTTTCCGTGCGCACCAGCTTCGCCTTCATGCCGCGGCGCAGCTTGCCCGAGCACAGCCGCGCGAAAGCGATGCGGTCGCGGTGATTGGGATCCATGTTGGCCTGGATCTTGAACACGAAGGCGGTCATGGCGCCCTCATGGGAGTCGATGGTGCGTTTGTTAGAGACTTGCGCGCGCGGCGCCGGCGCGAAGCTGGCCAGCGCGTCGAGCAGGTCCTTGACGCCGAAATTCTTCAAGGCTGAGCCAAAGAACACCGGCGTCAGGTGCCCCTCGCGGAAGGAATCGAAATCGAAGCGCCGGCAGGCGTCCTTGACCAGCGCCAGCTCCTCTGTTATCGCCTTGGCGTCGAGCATGGAATTTTTCTGAGCCAGCGCCGCAAGATCGAGCGGCTGCGGCACGCCGGTGCGGCCGTCCTCGCTCAACAGCCGCATCTCACCGTTGGCGAGATCGTAGGTGCCGGCGAAATCGCGACCGCGCCCGATCGGCCAAGTCATCGGCGCGGTGTCGAGGGCAAGCGTCTTTTCGATCTCATCAAGCAGTTCGAATGGGTCGCGGCTCTCGCGATCCATCTTGTTGATGAAGGTGATGATCGGAATGTCGCGCAAGCGGCACACCTCGAACAGCTTGCGGGTGCGCGCTTCGATGCCCTTGGCGGCGTCGATCACCATCACCGCTGAGTCGACCGCAGTGAGCGTGCGGTAGGTGTCCTCGGAGAAGTCCTCGTGGCCCGGCGTGTCGAGCAGATTGAACACGCGGCCGTCGTAATCGAAGGTCATCACCGAGGTGACCACCGAAATGCCGCGCTCGCGTTCGATCGCCATCCAGTCCGAGCGGGTGGCGCGGCGGTCGCGCTTGGCCTTGACCTGGCCGGCGAGATTGATGGCGCCGCCGAACAGCAGCAGCTTCTCGGTCAGCGTGGTTTTGCCGGCGTCCGGGTGAGAGATGATGGCAAAGGTGCGCCGGCGTTCGACTTCGGCGGCCAGCGGCGTGAGCGGGATCGAATCGGCGGGGCGCAAGGGGACGTTCATCGCCTGCATGTGGCCGCAAACGTGAGCAAAATCAAGCCGTGGTTACCGCCGCGCGGGCACGGATGCCGCGTAAATCTCAGGCTTGAAGCCAACCAGCAATTTTCCGCCACCGAGCTCGAGCACCGGGCGCTTGATCATCGACGGCTGGGCCAACATCAGCGCCAAGGCATTCTTTTCGGTGACGCCGTCCTTGACCTTGTCGGGAAGCTTACGAAAGGTCGTGCCGGCACGATTGAGCAGTGTTTCCCAGCCGACCTTCTTCGCCCAGCCTTCCAGCTTGGTGCGATCGATCCCGGCGGCCTTGTAGTCGTTGAAGGCGTAGGTGACGCCGCGCTGGTCCAGCCAGGCGCGGGCCTTCTTCATGGTGTCGCAGTTTTTGATGCCGTAAATGGTAATGGGCATGCTTTATCTTTTCCTGTCATGGCCGGGCTTGTCCCTGCCAGCCCGCTTATGGGCGCAGTGCGTTCCTAGGCGGGATGCGCGGGTCAAGCCTGCGCATGAAACCTAACAGGGTCACTCCCACTCAATCGTCCCCGGCGGCTTGCTGGTCACGTCGTAAACGACTCGGTTAACGCCCTTCACTTCGTTGATGATGCGGGTCGCCACGTGGCCGATGAACTTCATCTCGAACGGGTAGAAATCCGCCGTCATGCCGTCAGTCGAGGTGACCGCGCGCAGGCCGACCACGAAATCGTAGGTGCGGCCATCGCCCATGACGCCGACCGTCTTCACCGGCAATAACACGGCAAAGGCCTGCCAGATGTCGTCGTAAAGCCCGGCGCGGCGGATTTCTTCGATGTAGATCTCGTCGGCGAGCCGCAGGATGTCGAGCTTCTCACGCGTGATCGCGCCCGGACAGCGGATGGCCAAGCCCGGCCCTGGGAATGGATGGCGACCGACAAAGGCTTCCGGCAAGCCGAGCTCGCGGCCGAGCGCGCGCACTTCGTCCTTGAACAATTCGCGTAGCGGCTCGACCAGCTTCATGTGCATGCGCTCGGGCAGGCCGCCGACATTGTGATGCGACTTTATGGTGACCGACGGGCCGCCGGTGAACGACACGCTCTCGATCACGTCGGGGTAAAGCGTGCCTTGCGCGAGGAAGTCGGCACCGCCGATTTTCTTCGCCTCGGCATCAAACACATCGATGAACAGTTTGCCGATGGTCTTGCGTTTTTGTTCGGGGTCCTCGACGCCGGCGAGCGCCTTGAGGAATACGTTGCTGTCGTCCACATGCACCAGCGGAATGTTGTAGCTATCGCGGAACAGCGTGACGACTTTCTGCGCTTCGCCAAGCCGCAGCAATCCGTGATCGACGAACACGCAGGTGAGCTGCTCGCCGATCGCCTCGTGGATCAACACGGCGGCGACCGCACTGTCGACGCCGCCGGACAATCCGCAGATCACGCGGCCCTTGCCCACTTGCTTGCGGATTTTCTCGATCGCCTCGTTCTTGAAGGCGCGCATGGTCCAGTCGCCGGCGAGGCCTGCGACCTTGCGCACGAAATTGCGGATCAGTGCCGCGCCGTGCGGCGTGTGCATCACCTCGAGATGAAACTGGGTGGCGTAGAATTTTCGGTCGTCATCGCCGATGATGGAAATCGGCGCGTTGGGCGAAATGCCGAGCACGCGGAAACCTTCGGGTAATTTCGTCACCCGGTCACCGTGACTCATCCAAACGGGATATTTCTCGCCCTTGCGCCAGACGCCCTCGAACAGCGGGCTGTCGGCTACGACTTCTACTTCGGCGCGGCCGAACTCGCGATGGTGGCCGCCCTCTACTCGGCCTCCGAGCTGTTGCGCCATCGCCTGCTCGCCGTAGCAAATGCCGAGCACCGGCACGCCGGCCTCGTAGATCGCCTTGGGCGCCAGCGGGGCGTCCTTGTCGAGCACCGAGGCAGGTCCGCCGGACAGGATCACCGCCTTCGGCTTCATCTCGCGGAAGGCGGCCTCGGCCTTCTGGTAGGGCACGATCTCGCAATAGACCTTTTCTTCGCGCACCCGCCGCGCGATCAGCTGGGTGACCTGCGAGCCGAAATCGACGATGAGGACTTTGTCGTGCAAAATTTTGTCCAACTTGGGCGGCGATGCCGCGAACGGCGCCGGAATCGGCCCCGTTCGAGGCCGCTTTGTGGGATTGGGCTTAGCTGCGGTCAAGGCGGCGTCAGGCTCCGGTTAACTACGTCAGATTTCGAGCTATTCAGATAACCCTCCATTAGCCCGCCCGTGAGAGATAAGAGGCAAGATTTTCGCCATTTCCACACGTTTGGCGACCGGGCTTGGCCTACCACACCGATCACATGATGCTTTCCGCGCCAACCGGGGCGGACCACCGCGCCGCGCCGTTCCACGAGAGCTACGGTGACATGGCCGAGCGCTGGACACTGGGGCTGGCCTGGGCGCTCGCGCCCAAGCGTATCGACGGGCTGCCGAACCTGGCCCGGCTCTGCTTCCATGAACTGCTCGCCCCCGACTACGCCCTGCCCGACCCCGAGCGCGCGCTCGCTAACCCGCCCGGCCTTGCCGGCATTGTGCACGATCTCTCGCTGCCGACACTGCTCGCCGCCTATCGGCGTGGCCTTTACCCGTTGGCGCATATTTCGCCGCTGAAATGGTGGTCGCCGCGGCAACGCTCTGTGCTGTTATTCAAAGACTTCCATATCTCCAACAATTTGCGGCGGCTGATGCGGCAGGATCGCTACACTGTGACATTCGATCGCGATTTTGAATGTGTAATCGCAGCTTGCGCCGGACGCCGCCAAGACCGCGGGCATCTAACCTGGATCACACCGCGCATCATGCGCGTCTATGCGGAAGCATTCGACGCCGGCCACGCGCACAATTACGAGGTCTGGAATAACGCGGGCGAATTGGTCGCCGGCGGCTACGGCATCATAATCGGCGGCAGCTTTACGGCGGAATCGCAGTTTACGCGCGAGTCCAATGCCTCGCGTATCGGCATGACCGTGCTCAACTGGCATCTCGCGCGCTGGGGTTACCGCTTCAACGACGGCAAGCTGATTGGGCCGTTGTGGGAAAACATGGGCTTCCGCGACGTGCCGCGGCACGAATTTCTAGCGCTTCTCGCCAAGGCGATACAGGCGCCGGGCAAGAGCGGCCGCTGGCAGGTCGAGACCGACTTAGAGACCGTGTCGCGTTGGCAGCCGGGATAATTCGGGCCGTTTGCTACCAGCCGTTATTAATGACGTTTCCCATCAGCGGAATTTTCGCAATCCATCGGCGGACACGCGGATGACCTTGCTCTTCTGGCTTGGCCGCGTCAGTGGGCGAAGTGGATTCAGGGATCGCTCCCGGCGGCACCGGGTGATCGGCGTCGGCTTGCGGGGCGGCCGGCGTTGCGATCGAGACCGCCGGCGGTAACGCTGGCGCAACCGGCGAAATGACGAGGGCCGGCGCGGCGACCACCGGCGCTTGTGGCGGCAGGGTAGCCACTTGCTGTGCGGGCCGCTGAGCCGGCACTGTGGCGTGCACAACCGGCGCCTTGGCGGCACCCACCGTCGGCGGATCCGCGCCGTGCACCAGCAGAGCCTGGCGAACCGCATCGAGCCACTGCGCGTCGGACACGGCCGCATCGTGGCGAACGGGCTCGGTCGCAGCGGGAGGCGAAGCCGCGGCCGGCAGTTTGGCGGTGACCTGCGCAGGCGGATCGGCTTTGCGGACCGATTCCTTTGGCGCCGCATCGGGGCGGCGCGCGACTGGCGCGGTAACCGGCGCCGCTGGCTTGTCGGCCGCCAGCAAAGCCTTGAACGCCGCCGTGGCGTCCGGATCGGTCGCGCCACAGGTTTGCTCAAACCTCTCGACGTCGCGGCGCACGAGCATACGCCGGGTGCCGGCGTCGACGCTCTTGTCGATCATCGAGACAATGCTGCCGCGCAGGCTTTGGCACGTCGTCTCAACGGAGAAATTGGCGCGGTAGATCGAATAGCCGCTTGCCAAGCCGACCGGAATCGCCAACAGCGAGCCGACGACCTGCAGCATGCTTACGGTACGGGCGAGTCTGGGCGCACCGCCCCCGACGACATCAGCGCCATGAGAAGATGAGGCATCGTGCGCGCCAGGATGAAAGGGATCGCGCCTAGCCACCAACATATTGTGAGACCTCGCTCGGGGAACTCGTGCCCATCAGTTACGAAATATCGCGGAGATTTTTGGCCGGGAATGCGGCGCAAACGGGGTTTTTGCGTAATACAAGCGTTAATTCGGTGTTTGAGCACTCAGCCGCCGCGATGGAACAATGCGACGAAGAATCCGTCGGTCTCCGTCGTGCGCGGCGTCATCAGGAACCCTTCGTCCGACAGCCGCGCCGCCTTCGTGAACATGAAGGCGCGCTCGCCGAGTGCATTCGCCACGTCGGCCGGCGGTTGAACGGAAAACTCCGCATGGCGCGCGAGGAAAGCGCGTACCTGCGCGCCGTTCTCCTCGTCCAGCACTGAGCAAGTCACATAAGCGATCCGCCCGCCGGCCTTGAGCAGCGGCACCGCGCGGTCGAGGATTTCGGTCTGTTCCTTCTGCCGCTGCTCGAGCGCGCCGGGGCGCAAGCGCCATTTAGCGTCCGGATTGCGGCGCCAGGCGCCGGTGCCGGTGCAGGGTGCGTCGATCAGCACCAGGTCGCAGCGCCCGGCGAGGTCGGCGATCTCTCCGCCCACTGACTTTGGCGTGCGCACCTGCACGTTGCGCGCGCCCGAGCGCTTGAGGCGGTCATGGATCGGCGCCAGCCGCCGCTTGTCGTCGTCGGTAGCGAATATTTGTCCCTTGTTCTCCATCATGGCCGCAAGCGCCAGCGTCTTGCCGCCGGCGCCGGCGCAGAGATCGACCACCTGCTCGCCGGCTTTGGCGCCCGAAAACAGCGCGGCCAATTGCGAGCCTTCGTCCTGCAATTCGACCATGCCCTTGAGAAACGCCGGCTCGGCATGGATCGCCGGACTCTTGGCATCGGCCGAAAGCCGGACGCGCAGACCCCAGGGCGACCAGCGCGACGGCTCCGGCTTGAGGTCGGACAGCATCCCGGCGACTTTGTCGCGGTCCGCCTTCAATGTGTTCACCCGCAGGTCGAGCGACGCTCGCGACGACAAGGCCGCGCCCTCCTCCGCGCGCGCAACGCCGAAGGCACGCATGAAATGCAGCTCGAGCCATTCCGGATAATCGCCCGCGACGTGCGCAGGCGCGCCCGCCATGTCGGCGGCATCGAGGCGTTTTCTTTCATTGTCGCTGAGCGCCGCTGGTCCATAGCCCGAGCCGTCGGCAAGCTTGGCGATCGCGTCGCTGTCAAGACCGCGCTCGCGTTTGAGCATGCCGAGCAAAATAGCGCGCGGCGTGTCGGCGCCCATCAGGTAGGCGCTCGATGCGCGCCGGCGCAGCGCGTCGTAAACCAGCCCCGCGATGGCGGCGCGATCGCCGGAGCCGGCGAAACGATGGCCTAAGCCCCAACTCTTGAGCGCGTCGGCAGCCGGCCGGCGCTCGCTCTCCAGATTGGTGAAAACCTCGATGGCGGCGGCGAGCCGCGCGGCCGGCGTCATGACAGGCCCAGCATGATGCGGATCATGAAGATGACCCACATAATGATGAGCACGAGCGCACCGACGACGTAGAACGTGCCGCGGCGCAGCACCACGTTGCTGGTGGTATGCACGTAAGCCTGGGCAAAGCGCATCAGTACGAAAATCCAGGCCAACACGACGAATACCAGATCGGCGTGGTGCGTGATGATTTCCAGGATGGTCAGCACGTAGAACAACACCGGCAATTCGAACTGGTTGCTGAAGCTATAGGCGACCTGTTGCGTGCGTACCGGCCAGTTCGGCTCGCGCAAAGCAATGCGCGAGGGATCTACTGCGCCGTTGGTAAAATCGTTGCGGCGCAAGACGGCGAGCCACAACAACAGCAGCAAGGTCAGCGCGACCTCGACGAACAGCGGCAGCAAAATGGTCTGTATCGACATTACGCGTTTCCTCTTGCCTCGACGTGGCGGCATTTGCCCGCGTTGTCAAAGCTTAATGCTAAGTGCGGTCTCGTGGTCCTCGTCGATGAAGGCGGTAAGCCAGGTCTTCTTGTCTTGCAAGGCGGCGAGATAGGCCTCGGCGCCGGTATGCGTGAGATTGGCGCTGATCAGCAGGCCGCGCGCCCGCAATAGCCGGCGCATCTCCTTGAGCAGCGGCCGCGCCGGGCTGAGCCCATCGAAAAACGCCACATCGTAACCGGGATCGAGCCGGCGCATCACTTCCGAGAACTCACCCTCGTGCACCACGATGTGCCCGGCCATGACATGGGCCCCGACCTGCTCGCGCGCCAGCCGCACGTGCTCGCCGTCGCGCTCGATGGTGTCGATCACCGCCTGCGGCGCGCCCTTGGCAAACCATAGCGCGGTGTATCCGAGCGCGGTGCCCAACTCGAGCACGCGCCGCGCATTGGCCGCCGCCGCGAGCGCGCCAAGCAGCGCGCCGTTGTCATATGGATAGGCGCCGCAGCCGTGCACGGCGCGATGCGCCAGCGTCGCCTCACGCACCAGCGCGAAGGGATCGGTGAATGTTTTTTCAGTTGATGTTTTTGCGGCGGACACGGCACTAACCCCACCCGGCGCCTTCGGCGCCACCCGCCCCTAAAGGGAGGGATAAGAAACGTTACCCCCCGCTCGGGTAATTCGGGCTCTCGCGGGTGATGGTCACGTCGTGCACGTGGCTTTCGTGCAGGCCTGCGCCCGAGATGCGCATGAATTCCGCCTTGCCGTGAAAATCATCCAGATCTTTGGCACCGACATAGCCCATGGCGGCGCGCAATCCGCCGGCAAGCTGATGCAGCACATTCGCGACCGGACCTTTATAGCCAACCTGGCCCTCGACGCCCTCCGGCACCAGCTTGAGCGCGTCCTTGATGTCCTGCTGGAAATAGCGGTCAGCCGAGCCGCGCGCCATGGCGCCGACCGAGCCCATGCCGCGATAGCTCTTGTAGGAGCGGCCCTGATAGAGGAACACCTCGCCCGGCGTCTCGTCGGTGCCAGCGAGCAGCGAGCCGACCATGGCGCAATCGGCGCCAGCGGCGAGCGCCTTGGCGAGATCACCGGAATATTTGATGCCGCCGTCGGCGATCACCGGTATGCGAGATTTCTTCGCCGCCTCGACCGCGTCCATGATGGCGGTGAGCTGCGGCACGCCGACGCCGGCGACGATGCGGGTGGTGCAGATCGAGCCGGGGCCGATGCCGACCTTGATGGCGTCGGCGCCGCAATCGATCAGCGCCTTGGCGCCCTCGGCGGTGGCGACGTTGCCGGCCACCACCTGCACCGCGTTCGACATGCGCTTGATGCGGGTGACCGCGTCGAGCACGTAGCGCGAATGACCGTGCGCGGTGTCGACCACCACCAGATCGACGCCGGCCGCGATCAGCGCTTCGGTGCGCGCGAAACCCTTGTCGCCGACCGTGGTGGCGGCGGCGACGCGCAAGCGGCCCTGCTCGTCCTTGCAGGCATTCGGATTGGTCACGGCCTTTTCCATATCCTTGACCGTGATCAGGCCGACGCAGCGGTATTGGCTATCCACCACTAGCAGTTTCTCGATGCGGTGCTGATGCAGCAGGCGTTTGGCTTCGTCCTGACTCACACCCTCGCGCACGGTGACGAGCTTGTCCTTGGTCATCAGCTCGGCGACGCGTTGCTGCGGATCAGTGGCAAAACGAACGTCGCGGTTAGTCAGAATGCCGACCAGCTTGCCGGCTTTACCATTGCCGCCGCCTTCCACCACTGGAACGCCGGAAATGCGGTTCTCCTTCATTAGGTCAAGCGCCTGCTGCAGCGTCGCACCTGGCTCGATGGTGAGCGGGTTCACCACCATGCCGGATTCGAACTTCTTCACCTGGCGGACCTGGCCCGCCTGTACGTCCGGGTCCAGATTGCGGTGGATGACGCCGATGCCGCCAGCCTGCGCCATAGCGATGGCCATCAGCACCTCGGTCACCGTGTCCATAGCGGAGGCGATGATCGGAATATTAACGGGGATCGAGCGGGTGACGTGGGAGCGGATATCGACGTCAGCGGGCAGCACCTCGGAGAGGCCTGGCCTGATCAGCACATCGTCGAAAGTAAGCCCTTCACGCGGGCTTCCGTTGTTTTTTCCGGCCATAGCCAACTCCGTCTCACCCGAAAAGGAGAACAATGCTGACTGCCGAAGGCTTATAAAATGCCTGTCGCGAGGGGGTCCTCGCCCGACGTCACGGCCCGCTTTTGGGTTGGCGTGGGTCAGTAGCACGGTAAGAGGCTGATTCCTAGGGTATTCGCGGATGGCTGTTATGAACCCGGCCGCCTTCGTTCCGCCCCCGCTCTGCTATTGAAGGATCCAACTGTTAACTCTTAACCATCTTACCCGGATGCCCATGCGCCCCGACCGCATCGTCCCTTTGATCATTGCGGTCGCCCTGTTCATGGAAAACATGGATTCGACCGTGATCGCCACCTCACTTCCGGCGATCGCGGCCGATATCGGCAGCAATCCGCTGGCCCTCAAGCTCGCGATCACCTCCTACCTGCTCTCACTCGCGATCTTCATCCCGGCCAGCGGCTGGACCGCCGACCGCTTTGGCGCGCGCACGGTGTTCCGCGCCGCCATCGCGGTGTTCGTGCTCGGCTCGATCGGCTGCGCGCTGTCGAGTTCCCTCACCGACTTCGTGATCGCCCGTATTGTGCAGGGCATGGGCGGGGCGATGATGACGCCGGTCGGCCGCATGGTGCTGGTGCGCAGCATCAGCAAGCGCGACCTGGTCAACGCCATGGCATGGGTAACTACGCCGGCGCTGATCGGCCCGGTGCTCGGGCCGCCGGTCGGCGGCTTCATCACCACCTATGCCTCCTGGCACTGGATCTTCATCATCAACGTGCCTATCGGCCTCGTCGGCATCCTGCTCGCCACCCGCTATATCGAAGACATACGCGCGGAACACCACGAGCGCTTCGACATCGTCGGCATGGTGCTGGCCGGCCTCGGCATCGCCGGCGTCGCCTTCGGGCTGTCGGTACTGGGGCTCAATTTCCTGCCCTGGACCGTGGTGGTGGCGCTGGTCGTGGGCGGCGTGTTCTTCATCGCGGCCTATCTGGTGCACGCGCGACACATCACCAATCCGGCGCTCGATCTCACGTTGTTCCGACTGCCGACCTTTTTCGCCAGCGTGACCGGCGGCTTCATCTTCCGGCTGGGCCTCGGCGCGCTGCCGTTCCTGCTGCCGCTGATGCTGCAGGTCGGCTTTGGCATGTCGCCGTTTCAATCCGGCATGGTCACTTTCGCTACGGCGCTCGGCGCCATGGGGATGAAATGGGCAACCGCGACCATCCTGCGCCGGTTCGGCTTCCGCACCATCCTGGTAACCAATGCGCTGATCAGCTCGTCGTTCCTCGCTGTCTGCGCCGGTTTCACGCAGACTACGCCAGTGGCGATCATGGTGGTGCTACTGCTGGTCGGCGGCTTTTTCCGCTCGCTGCAATTCACCAGCATCAACACCATCGCCTATGCCGATGTGGAGCCGCGCCGGGTCAGCCGAGCGACTTCCCTGGTCAGTGTCGCCCAGCAATTGGCGGTGTCGACCGGGGTGGCGCTAGGAGCGCTGGTGGTGGAGCTCACGGTTCGTATCAAGGGCAACGGGCCCCTGCAGGCGAGCGATTTTCCGCCAGCTTTCTTGGCCGTCGCGGCAATCTCGGCCCTGTCGGTGTTTATTTTCGCGCGGCTTTCACCCGATGCGGGGGCGGAAATGGCGGATCGGCTACCAGCCCCGACCGAAACGTCCGACCAGCGGGTCGGCTAAGGCCGCAAATTCGTTACAAATTAATCATTTATGTCCTAATTCTTGGACAAGGCATTGGCCTATCTCGTATTTTCCGCGGCGAAAAGTCTAGGCGGAGGGGTAAGTGTAAATGCGTGGGACCCAGCCAGCACGGCTGCTCGGTGCCGCTTCACTCGCGGTGATGACCGCTGCTTTGTCGTTTGCCGACACCGCGCAAGCGGAGTCGCGCGAAGCGCGCATGTGCGCCACCCAGACTGAGAGCCTCGCCGAGCAGCGCATCGCGGCCTGCACCGGCATGCTCAGCGCGGGTCACCTGCACAGCAATACGGAAGGCGTCGCCTATGGCCTGCGCGGGCTCGCTTGTCTCGATCGCGGCGACATCGCTCACGCCATCGCCGACCTCAACCAAGCGATCGCACTCGCACCCGATTTTGCGCCCGCCTATCAGAATCGCGGCAATGCCTAGTATGCGCGCGGCAATTACGGCCAGGCTCTCGCCAACTATGACACCGCCATCAAGCTCGATCCCAATTCGCCCTCGTCTTACGTCAACCGCGCTACCGTGCGGCGCGACCTCGGCTATGTCGACGGCGCGCTGGAGGATTATCAGAAAGCAATCGGTCTCGGCGCCGGCAGCGCCCGCCTCTATGGCGGCCGCGGCCAGCTCTATCTGCGCCAGCGCGATTACGTCCGCGCGCTCGCCGACTTCGACCACGCCTTGCAGATCGAGCCGAGCGCGGCGAATTACATGCTGCGTGCACGCGCGCGGCAGGATAGCGGCGATTTTGACCGCGCGCTCGTCGATTACGCGGAAGCGGAGCGACTCGATGCGAAAAATATCGGTGCCTATACCGCGCAAGCCGCAATCTGGATGATGAAAGACGATTTTGACAAGGCCATCGCGGTCTACGACCGCGCCATCGCCGCCGATCAGACGCGCGCCGCGACTTATGCCTTGCGGGCGCACGCCTACAATCAGAAAGGCGACTACAAACGCGCGATGTCCGACATCAGCCGCGCGATCAAACTCTCCTCGCAGGCCTGCTTCCTGAATTTGCGCGGCACGCTGCGGCTGCAAGACGGCGACACCGACGGCGTGCTGCATGACGCCGACGCCGCCCTCAAGCTCGACGCCGGTAACGCGACCGCCTTTACGCTGCGCGGCGCGGCGCGGCCTTGAACTGAAAGAAACAATATGACCGCGCGCTCGCCGATCTCAGCCGCGCGATCAAAAGCGATCCCAAGAACGCGCTGGCCTATGGCGAATGCGGGCAGGTATATATGGCGAAATCGGATAGCGACCATGCGCTCGCCGATCTCAACCAGGCGATCCGGCTCGACCCGGGACCGGCGGCGCCGTATTTCGCACGCGCCGTGTTTCGCAAGGCCAAGGGCGATCCCGATCTGGCGCTTGCTGATCTCGATGCCGGCCTATCGCTTGAGCCGGATAATGTCGCGATGCTGCTGGAGCGTGCGCAAATCAAACAGGCCAGAGGCGAGACGGTTGCCGCCATGGCCGACTACGATGCCGCGCTCAAACGCGAATCGAAAAATGCCGCCGCGCTGAGCGCCCACGCCACGGTGCTGATCCGGACCAACAGCTACGCCAAGGCCATCGACGATCTCGATCGTGCCATCCAGGTCGACCCCAAGAACGCGCAAGCCTATTACCAGCGCGGCTTTGCTTACGAACAGCAGGGTCAGAGTGCCAAAGCGATCGATGACTACAACAAAGCGATCGAGCGCGGCGGCAGCATGACCGCGACACGCGATGCGCTGGCGCATGTGAAAGCCGAACAGCGCCGGCAGCAAGAAATTGAACTGGCCGAGCAGAAGAAACAACAAGAGCTGAAATTCGCTGAAGGAGCACAAGAAACGCGAAGAACTTCGGCTGGGGGAAGAGCAAAAGAAACAGCAAGAACAGAAGCTGGCGGGGGAAAAGAAGCAGCAAGAGCTGAAACCGGCCGAGGAGAAGAAGAAGGCGCAAGAGCTCAAAATGGCTGAAGAGCAGAAGAAGCAGCAAGAACTCAAATCGGCTGAGGAGCGCAAGAAACAGGAAGAACTCCGGCTGGCCGAAGAACAGAAGAACCGCCAAGAACAGAATCTTGGCGGAGTAAAAGAAGCAGCAGCAATAAAAGGAAACGGCCGAGCAGAAGAAGAAACAGGAAGATCAGTGGCTGGCTGAGCAGAAGAAGCTGGAGGCCGAAGTGGCCGCCCAGGCCAGTTCTCAACCGGCGGCCGGGAATTCCAATGCCGCCGGCGGTCAACCGACGCAGCAGCCGAGCAAGACCGCCGTCCTCGCGGCAGCGCAGCCGGCGCAGGAGCCAAAAGCGGCAGCGGCACCGCAACAACACGAACAGCTATTGGACAATCCGCCCGCGCGGGATATTAGCGAGGCCGACGTCCATCCGCACGAGAAGATGGCGCACACGTCCCGCACGCATGACCGCAGCCGGCGTGCCAGTCACTTGGCCGAGCGGCGCCGGCATTACGCTCGCGCAGACGAGTCGCGCCGCCGCGCCTATTATGAGGCCGAAACGCGCCGCAGCTCTGAATCACCGCGCCGTGGTCTGCTCTTTACCGACGTCTGACCCGAGGACTCGTGGCATCAAAACGACCGCCGGTAACCTGTCGCCAATAGGTAGAGTTCCGCCGAGTCGGAACGACTTGCCGCCGGCTTCACGTGCTTCACGTATTTAAAATCGCGCTTGAGGGCGGCGAGCAACGCGGCTTCGGTGCCGCCTTGCAGTACCTTGGCGAGGAAACTGCCGCCCGGCGCCAACACTTCGCGGGCAAAATCGGCGGCCGCTTCCACCAGCGCCATGATCCTCAGGTGATCGGTCTTGGCGTGGCCGGTGGCGTTCGCCGCCATGTCGGACAAAACCACGTCGGCTGGCCCGCCGAGCAAAACCCGCAATTTCTTCGGCGTATCGGCGCTAAGGAAATCGAGCTGCGCGAAGTCAACGCCGGCGATCGCGTCCATCGGCAACACATCGATCGCCACGACCCGCCCTTGCGCACCGACGCGTCTGGCCGCCACTTGGCTCCAACCGCCGGGGGCGGCGCCGAGATCTATCACACGCATGCCCTTCTTGAGGGCCCTTGCCTTGTCGTCGATCTCGATGAGCTTGTAGGCGGCGCGCGAGCGGAAGCCTTCGCGCATGGCGCGTGCGACGTAAGGATCGTTGAGCTGGCGCTCCAGCCACAGCCTGGACGACAGCTTGCGGCCCTTACTCTTGATCCGGACCTTCAATGCGCGCGAGCCGCTGCCTTTGCGTGCCGTCACGACGCCGCCACTTGATTGCCGCCGCCCCACACGCCATCCTCGCGCATCATCTGCACCAGCATACCTTCGCGCAGGCCGCGGTCGGCGACGCGCAGGCGCGGACACGGAAAGGCGCGGCGGATCGCTTCCAGGATTGCGCAGCCTGCGAGCACCAGATCGGCGCGCTCGGCGCCGATGCAGGGGCTGGCGACGCGCTCCTGGTAGCTCATGGCCAGCAGTCTCTCGATCACCGCGCTGATTTCCTGTGCGCTCATCCAGCTGCCGTCGACGCGATTGCGGTCGTAGCGCTTGAGATTAAGATGCACGCCGGCAATCGTCGTCACCGTGCCGGAGGTGCCGAGCATGTGAACACCGCGCAATCCGTCGCGGCCGTGTTCCTTCGCGAACGGCGCGATCATCGCCGCCACCTCGGCCACCATCGCCTCGTAGATTTCCGGGGAGACGCTAATGCCGCCATGGCGCTCGGCCAGCGTCACCACGCCGTGCGGCAGCGAGATCCAGCCGCGGATCTGCGGCAGCGGCGGCCCGCCGCGGCTCTTCTGCGAACGGTTGAGCCGCACCAATTCCGAGGATCCGCCGCCGATATCGAACAGCACCGCGCCGTCGGCCTGCGGATCGATCAGTGTCGTGCAGCCGGTGGCGGCGAGCCGCGCCTCGGTCTCGCAATCGATCACCTCAAGTTCGAGGCCGACATTTTGCGCGACGCGAGCGCGGAAATCCTCGCCGTTCTCCGCCGCGCGGCAGGCCTCAGTCGCGATCAGGCGGGCACGGGTGACCCCCTTGTTCTTCATCTTTTTGCGGCAGATCGTGAGCGCGGCGATGGCGCGCTCGATCGCCGCCTCGCTGATGCGCTTTGAGCTGGAGACGCCCTCGCCGAGTCGGATGATGCGGGAAAAAGCGTCGACCACGCGGAAGCCGTCGCCGGCCGGACGCGCCACCAGCAGGCGGCAATTATTGGTGCCGAGATCGAGCGCGGCGTAGCTCGCCCCGCCGCGATCGCTGCCCAAGTCGCTGTCGAGCCGTCCGGGCGACCGCCGACCCCATCGGGACCGCCCTGGCGGCGCCCGATCCATAGCGGGGTCGAGGCCCAGGGTGTCCCTGGCCTCGCCGCTCATATGTTTAAGCCTTCCTGCCGCCCCCGGTCGCTTCCCTGCGCTCCACGGGTGCAACAATTGTTCCCTCGATCGCGAAAAGTGTACCAGCGCCCGTGGCATGCGCAACCCTCCTGCCCGAAAGCTATTCTTGTAGAAGCGGTTGGCCTGCTTTATCTGGTGATTTCCGCCTCAATAACCCTTAAGCCCCGGCATGGATAACAGAACCACCGAAGCCGCGCTTTCGCTGACCAAATTCGGTATCGGTCAGCCGGTATTGCGCAGTGAAGACCCCACGCTGGTGTGCGGCGAAGGCCGCTACACCGACGACGTCAGCCGGCCCGGCCAGGCTTATGCGGTGATGGTGCGCAGTAGCATTTCCCACGGCGTCATCCGCTCAATCGATACCACCACCGCCAAGGCGATGCCGGGCGTGCTCGCGGTCTATACCGCCGCCGATCTGACCAGCTATGGCGGGCTCAAATGCAACCTGCCGCTCAAGAGCCGCGACGGCTCGCCGATCCGCTATATGCCGCGACCGGCACTTTCAGGCGACAAGGTGCGCTATGTCGGCGATCCGGTCGCCTGTGTGATCGCGGAGACGGTCGCGCAAGCCAAGGACGCCGCCGAGGCGGTCGCACTCGACATCGAGCCGCTGCCCGCGGTGATGCGCGCGAGCGAAGCGGCCAAGCCCGGCGCGCCGCAGCTCTGGGATGACGTGCCGGGCAATATCGCGCTCGACTATCACTATGGCGATAAGGATAGGGTCGCCGAGGCTTTCGCCAAGGCCGCGCAGGTCGTGCGTTTGCCACTGGTCAATCAGCGCCTGGTGGTGAATACGATCGAACCGCGTTCGGCCATCGGCGAGTACGACGCTAAAGCTGAAAAATGGACGCTGCATTCGTGCAGCCAGGGCGTCTTTGGTCTCAAGACCGCGCTGCGCGACATTCTCGGCGCACCCGCGGACAAGGTGCGTGTACTCACCGGCAATGTCGGCGGTTCGTTTGGGATGAAAGCGGCGACCTATCCGGAATACGTCTGCATCTTGCATGGCGCCCGCGCGCTTGGCCAGCCGGTGAAGTGGACCGATGAGCGCTCCGGCAGTTTTGTGTCCGACCATCATGGCCGCGATTATGACATGACGGTCGAAGTGGCCTTCGACAGAGACTGTTTGATCCAGGCGATCCGACTCAGCGGCTACGGCAATCTAGGCGGCTATTGCGCGGCGTTCGGCCCGCTGCTGCCGACCGTCAATGTGACCAAGAACATTGTCAGCATGTATCGCACGCCGCTGCTAGAAGTCGCAACCCAATGCGTGTTCACCAATACCACGCTGGTGTCGGCTTATCGCGGCGCCGGGCGGCCGGAAGGCGCCTTCAACATGGAGCGCACGATGGACTATGCCGCGGCCGAACTCGGCATCGACCGGTTCGAGCTGCGCAAGCGCAATTTCATCAAAGCGCGTGAGATGCCCTTCAAAGCGGCCTCGGGCGTGACGTACGACTGCGGCGATTTTCCTGGCCTGTTCAAGGACGCGCTCGCTCGCGCCGATGTCAAAGGCTTCAAGCGGCGAAAGCGCGAGAGCAAACGCGCCGGCAAGATGCGCGGGCTTGGGCTGGCCTGCTATGTCGAAACCACCGCGGCGATGACCACCGAACAGGGCGCCATTCGGTTTAATGCTGACGGTACAGTCACGATCGTGACCGGCACGCTCGATTACGGGCAAGGACACGCCTCAGCGTTTGCGCAGGTGCTTACCGAAAAACTCGGCATCCCATTTGATCGCATCCGCCTGTTGCAAGGTGACAGCGATCAGCTCGTCACCGGCGGCGGCACCGGCGGCTCGCGTTCAGCCATGCTGAGCGGAACGGCGATCGCGCAGGCGTCTGAAAAGGTTATCGAGAACGGCAAGCGGATCGCGGCGCATGTCCTCGAAGCGTCCACCGGTGACATCGAATTCAAAAGCGGGCGCTTCGTCATTGCGGGTACCGACCGATCAATCGACATCAGTGCGCTGGCGCAACACCTGCGCACCGATATGGCGCTGCCGGAAGGCGTGCCCTCCACGCTCGATGTGACGCATGTCACGGAGCAAGTCCCTGGCACATACCCGAATGGCGTTCATCTCGCCGAAGTGGAAATCGATCCGGATACTGGTTTGACCCGTGCGGTTAAATACACCGCGGTCAATGATTTTGGAACCATCATAAATCCGATGCTGGTGGAGGGTCAGATCCAGGGCGGCGTGGTGCAGGGGCTGGGTCAAGCGCTGCTCGAAGGCGCGGTCTACGACGCCGACGGCCAATTGGTCACCGGCTCGTTCATGGATTACGCGATGCCACGCGCGCACGACGCGCCGATGATCGAGGTGGCGAGCTACCCGGTTCCAACCAAAACCAATCCGATCGGCGCCAAAGGCTGCGGTGAAGCCGGCACCTCGGGCGGACTTCCCGCTGTTGCCAATGCGGTGATCGACGCGCTGTCGGAGTACGGCATCCGTCATTTGGAAATGCCGATGACGCCCGCGCGCATCTGGCAGGCGATTGAAGACGCCAAACGTAAGCAGTCCGCGTCATGAGTCAAGCAACCGAACTCCTGGGCGCTAGTCGCGCGCCGCACACGCGCATCGTCGGCGCGGTCAGCGCGGCGCATTTTGTCTCGCATTATTACATCCTGCTGCTGGCGCCGCTGCTGCCCTTCGTGCGTGCGGAATACGGCGTGAGCTATACCGAGATCGGGGTAGCGCTTGCGGCCTTCAACGTCGTGTCTACCGTATTGCAAACGCCGGTCGGTTTTCTTGTCGATTGGCTGGGCGCGCGTATTCTGCTGATCGCCGGCCTGGCTATCGGCGCAGCTGCGTTCACGGTCGCAGGGCTGGTCGATTCGTTCTGGGTGATGGTGGCGATGTTCGCGCTCGCCGGCGTCGGCAACACGGTCTACCACCCGGCCGACTATGCGCTGCTCTCGCACCACGTTCCCGCCAACCGCATCGGCCAGGTATTCTCGGTGCACACCTTCGCCGGCATGCTGGGATCGGCGGTGGCGCCGGCGAGCCTGCTGATGATGCAGAGCCTGTGGGGTTGGCGCGGCGCCTTCATCGGCGCCGGCCTACTCGGCTTCGCGGTGGCGGTGCTGCTACTGGCGGTCCGCGATAACGCGCAAGTAAAGACAATCCCGGCGCCGCGCGACGCGGAGGCCACGACTGCAGTTGGATGGCGACTGTTGTTCTCGCTGCCGATCCTGCTCAATCTTGTTTTCTTCGTGCTTCTCTCGATGATGAGCGGCGGCACGTATAATTATTCCGTGGTCGCATTCGGCGCACTCTATGGGACGCCGGTGACCGTCGCCAATGCGGCGCTGTCCGCCAATCTGCTGCTATCGGCGATCGGCGTGCTGATTGGCGGCCTGCTGGTCGGCCGCACCACGCGCCATGGACTGGTGGCAACCGCCGGCTTGGCGGGGATCGCGATGTTCATCGCGCTGGCTGCGCAATTCGATCTCGGCACGCTGGCGCTGATCGCGGCGATGGCGGCGGCCGGTTTCTGCTCGGGCGTGATAATGCCCTCGCGCGACATGATCGTGCGCGAAGTCACCCCGCCCGGCTCGTTTGGCAAGGTGTTCGGTTTTGTCACCACTGGCTTCAATATCGGCGGCATTATTTCGCCGCTGATTTTCGGCGCCATCATGGACCACGGCAGTCCGAAACTGGTGTTCCTGATGGTGGCGGCGTTCAGCCTGATCGCCATCGTGACGGTGGCTACACTGCCGCGCCGGGCGGCCTGATCCCGCCTGCCGCCAGCTCAAAGGGGCGGACTTGTCAAATCGGCCAAATTGCCCCATGTCAGGGACCTCCGGTACAGAGGCGGCGGGTCATTTCGACCGCCATCGAGCCCGGCCCTGCTGGGGGATAGTTCAACGGTAGAACATCGGACTCTGACTCCGAGAATCTTGGTTCGAATCCAGGTCCCCCAGCCAACTGATATTACAAAATATTTTTGTGTTTCAATCCCTATAGCGCCCACCATTAAAGCCCGCATTTCGCGATTTTTTTCATTTCCAAGTTCATCACTCACGACATTTCAAAACGGCGCAAAGTCGTCCTCAAAATTCTTCAAACCCGGATTAGATTAGACAATGGTAACCCGACAACATCGCCTAGCCGAATTTGATAAAGGCATACCACCTTCGGGCCGGTCGTTTGAACTTCTATGTGAGGATCATTGCGGAACTTACCTTCTGCCGTACCTTTGCAATTGGCAGGACGGCGCATGGCGCAACTCAGCAGTCGGAACGATAGTTGAGGGTAAGGTCATCGGATGGCGAATTCCCTAGCCTAGCCTAGCCTAGCCTAGCCTAGCCTAGCCCACACCCTCCATCCTCGTCTGTGACCCTGTCGGCGTATTTGCGAGTCACGCTTAGTTTCATAAATTATGCGATCTCACGCATGCGTCGCCGAAATGATCGAGTGTATGAAGGGCTAATAGCGATTGCGTAGTGATTACGCAGACACTCGCCTGATCCATCGGGTAATTACAATTCCAAGCCACATTAGTAACCAACCAAAAAAGACCGTTCCGAAATTAATAGCGAGCATATTTTTAGCAAAGCTCGAACGCGCTTCATTAAAACACCGTTTTCTAACCAAGGTCAGTCTCACGCCACCGAAGAATGGCACGCTGTTCCGCATCGTTGATTTTGTGCCGACGACACAGGCAATCGAGCAGATGCCCGTGGATACGATGATGAAAGTGGCGGGCGTAGACGCGCCGAAGAAAGGGCTGCCGCCGCGCCATTCAATGATGCACAGAACCCGCACGGTCGATTACGCGATCGTCATGTCTGGCGAGATTGACATGCTGCTCGACGAGGGTGAGGTTCATCTCAAGGCAGGCGATGTCGTGGTGCAGCAAGCGACTAACCACGCCTGGGTCAATCGTGGCAAGGAGATCTGCCGGGTAGCCTTCATCCT
>DATISB010000006.1:0-8995 GCA_035469145.1 Pseudolabrys sp. | reverse complement strand
GGTCTCCGACCGGTACAGGTCGCGCACCACCTCGGCGATGGCGACGATGTCGCCCGAATTGATCTTGGCTTCGTATTCCTGCGCCCGGCGCGACCACATGGTGCGCTTGATGCGCGCGCGGCCCTTGAGCGTCTCGAGCGCTCGCTTGACCAGTGGAGCTTCCGCCAGCTTGCGCATGCCGACCGACACGATCTTGGCGGTGGGAACCCGCAGCGTCATCTTGTCCTTGATGAAGTTGATGACGAACAGCTCGAGCTTGGCGCCGGCGATCTCTTGCTCTTCGATGGCCAAGATCTGGCCGACCCCGTGGGCCGGATAGACGATGAACTCGTTAGTCTTGAAGCCTTGTCGTTGAGTAGTCTTCTTGTTGTTTGGCATTCCGGGCAAAACTCCTTCACCGGCGCCTTTGCGGCTGCCGGCCATTTTGGCTGCGAGAGCCCCATTGCGGACGGCGCCGCGCGGGGCGTGAGTGGTCCGCCGCGCTTCGGCAGACTTTTTCGTCCCCCGGCTCATGCCGATGGAACCTTTCTTGGCTTTTTGACGCGTTTTTCCTGCCACTGCTCACGCGTGGAATTCACGCCCTCTTACAAGACCCTTGGATGTAGCCGCGAAAAATAAGGCTCCCCGGTGGGGGAGCACATCCATTAGCGGCGTTTTTCATCTTCATCAGATTTTATTTGTATAGCACAATTTTGGCCAAAATCAAAGCCTTATCGCGTCGCAAAAGCGCAATCCCGGGACAACAAACCTGCAATTTTGACATAACAGTTAACGCCGGCGCCGCATCGGCCGTTCCCGGCTACCCGGAAATGTAGCCAAATACGGTGAAGCGCAGCCTAATCGCCGCTGCCGCCCTTGGGCGAGAAGAACTTCTTAAATTTGTCCGGCACGCCTTCCCACTCTTTGGAATCGGCCGGCGGGTCCTTTTTGACAGTAATGTTGGGCCAGACCTTGGCGTATTCAGCGTTGATTTCCAGCCATTTCTCTAGGCCGGGCTCGGTATCCGGCTTGATCGCCTCGATCGGGCATTCCGGCTCGCAGACCCCGCAATCGATGCATTCATCCGGGTGGATGACCAGCATGTTTTCGCCTTCGTAGAAGCAGTCCACCGGACACACCTCCACGCAATCCATGAGCTTGCACTTAATGCAGCTTTCGTTGACGACGTAGGTCATCCCGGGCTCCGAACGTGAATTCAGCAGCGTTGCCTATCGTACCGTTAGTTAGGTCGCAAGCCACGCCCTTGCCACGCCAGGACCCAGTTTAGAGGCCATTTCCGGGCGACACCTTAGGCGGAATGCCAGCAAAAATGCAGGCCTTAGCCCCGGAACTCATTGTCAAATCACGGTAAAGCGCGCGGGCGGCGGGCGCGGCCCCGCGCTTTTCGCAAAAACCCTCGACCTGGATCACCTTGACTGCGCGGTCGAGCGCCAGCGTCACCACGTCGCCGACGCGCACCAAGTGGCTCGGAGCGGTCACCCGCTTGCCATTGAGCCGCACGAAGCCTGCTTGCGCCAACGCTGAGGCGTCGCTGCGCGTGCGCACCATGCGCGCGTGCCAGAGCCACTTATCGATGCGTTGGCGGTCCAAACCTTTGCCGTTTCAGGACTCTTTAGTGTTCTGCTCGAGCTGCTGCTTGAGGGCGGCGAGCTTGGCGAACGGCGAATTGGGATCCGGCTGCTTATCGCGGCGATCGGAATTACTGACGTGCGGCTTGGCGTAATATTGCTCGCGCTCGGCGCGTTCCACACGGTCGCCCTTGTCGCGGCGCGGACGGTCACCGCGGTCGGATCGTCCTTTGCGTTCAATACGTTGGCCCTGGCGCTCCGTGCGCTGCTGGTGCTCGTGACGCTCCTGGCGCTGCTGGCGGTCCTTGCGCTCAGCGAACGGAACGTTTGATTTTTCAGTGGCTTCGGCAGGTGCCGCAGCCGGCGTTGCTTCCGCCGGCGCGGCGGCGACGGCTTCGCCCGTTTCCGTAGACGCGGCAATAACTTGAGCGGGCGCTTTTGGCGCGCGAGGCAAACGGCGCGGGCGATTGCCCCGCTTCTCGAAGCGGCCGGCCGGACGCCAGACTTCGATGAAGGCCGGCTCAGCGGCGGCCGAACTTGCCGGAGCTTCGCTGTTTTTCTGCTCGACCATTTCAGAACCGACCTCTGGCCGATCCAGAGCAACTTGTTTTTCTTTCCGAATTTCGCCTTCGGACGGCAGAACGACGGCAACCGGCGATTCTTGCTCTGCCGGCTCGGTAGCGGCGACCTCGATCGGCGGCGACTCGACCAGTGGCGTGTCGATTTGCGGCGGCCCGGTCAGCACAACATCGGTCGCCGTCACCGCCTCAATCGCCGTCGCCGCCTCAGCCGATGCAGCGGGTGTCGTGAGAGCCACCGGCTCGATCGGCTTGAACTCAGCCGGCTCAGCCGGTTTGGGCCGGCGGTCCATACGATAACCGAGCGAGCGCAGGATGGAGGCGAAGTCTTCGCCCGACGCGCCGGTGAGCGAGGTCATCGCGCCGGTGACTAGGAAGCCGCGGCCGTCGAACACGCCGTCCGGCTTCGGGCCGAATGAGGTTTCGCGCCAGGACAGCGCCGGGCGGATGAGATCGGCGAGCCGCTCCAGAATATCGACGCGCACCGCGCGTTCGCCGGCCATGCGATAGCCGGCGGTGCGGTAGAGCTGCTTCGGCGTCTCCTTGTCCACCGGGATCGAGGTGCGCCCGCTGGCGGCGAGATGCAGCAATTCGCCGACGCCCTTGGCGTCCGGGCTCTCGTGCTTGAGCGCCCAGAGCTGCGTCGCCAGCGCGCGCGGCGCCGGCTTGAGCAGGATCGGCAGATAGATGTGATAGGCGCCGAAGCGCACGCCGTATTTGCGCAATGTAGCGCGCGCCGGCTGGTCGAGGCCCTTGACCTCCTCGGCTACCTTCTGGCGCTCCAGCACGCCGAGCGATTCCACCAATTGGAACGCGATGCCGCGCGCCATGCCGGTCACGTCATCGGCGGCGGTGAGCGAGAACAGCGGCGCCAGCAGCTTCTCGATATGGGTCTTGAGCCAGAGATCGAGCCGCGTCTGCACCAGCTCGCGCGCCGGCCCGGTCAATTGTTCGTTGGCAACGATGCGCAGGCGCGGGCGCAGCACGTCGTCTCCGGCGATCAGCTTGCCGACCACGTCGCCGGTCCAGCGCAATGCGCCGTCGCTCGCCAGCACGATCTGGTCGTTGGAGGCCTGCGACAGCTTGGTAGCGCGCGTCTCGATCTCGCCGGCCAGCGCCTTCTGCGCGGCGGTGTTGAGCGCCTTGGCCTCGGAGCCGGCGGCGGACGCATCGGGCGCGAACATGAATCCCTCGAGGCGGCCAATCACATGGCCCTCGACGGTCACTTCGCCAGTCTTTCCGATTTCAGTTTCCAACATCGTGTTCTCTCGCAGCCGCCGCATCAGCACGCTGGTGCGGCGGTCCACGAAGCGTTCGGCCAGGCGTTCGTGCAGCGCATCGGACAGCTTGTCTTCGACCGCGCGGGTGACGTCCTGCCAGTGCTCCGGATCGGCGAGCCAATCCGGGCGGTTGGCGATGAAAGTCCAGGTCCTGACATGCGCGATCCTGTTGGAGAGGGTGTCGATGCCGCCGTCGGTCCGGTCAGCTTGCGCCACCTGCTGAGCGAACCAATCGATGGGGATATTACCCTCTCGCATCAGAAATCCATAGAGGGTGACCACCAGTTCGGCATGGGTGGCGGGCGCGATCTTGCGATAGTCGGGAACCTGGCAGGCATCCCACAACCGCGCGACGGACGCCGGCTTGATCGCCAGCGCGCGCACGTGCTCGTTGCGCGCAGCGTGTTCCAAAACGAGAATGTCTTCCGCGGTCGGCGCACGCGTGAGCCCCGGCTCGGTCGGCGACGCCGCCAGCGAGGCCTGCAAGGCGCCGATCGAGGTGAAATCGAGATCGGGATTGCGCCATTGCAGCATGCGGATCGGCTCGAAGGTGTGGCTCTCCAGGGCCTGCACCAGTTCCGGCTCGAATGGATCGCAACGTCCGGTGGTGCCGAACGTACCGTCGCGGGTGGCGCGACCGGCGCGGCCAGCGATCTGCGCCAGCTCGGCGGGGTTGAGCTTACGGAATTGATAGCCGTCGAATTTGCGGTCGGCCGCGAAGGCGACGTGATCGACGTCGAGATTGAGCCCCATGCCGATGGCGTCGGTGGCGACCAAGTAATCCACATCGCCGGACTGATAAAGCGCGACTTGTGCATTTCTGGTGCGCGGCGACAGCGCGCCCAGCACCACCGCGGCGCCGCCGCGCTGGCGGCGGATCAATTCGGCGACGGCGTAAACTTCTTCCGCAGAGAACGCGACAATGGCCGAGCGTGGCGGCAGCCGGGTGAGCTTCTTCTCGCCGGCGTAAGTGAGCATCGACAGTCGCGGCCGGCTGACGATGTGCGCGCCGGGCAGCAATCTCTCCACCATCGGACGGACGGTGGCGGCACCCAGCACCAGCGTTTCCTCGCGCGCGCGCATGTTCAGCATGCGGTCGGTGAACACGTGACCACGCTCGAAGTCGGCGCCGAGCTGGACCTCGTCGATCGCCAGGAACGCCACGTCGAGGTCGCGCGGCATAGCTTCGACGGTGGACACCCAGAAGCGCGGATTCGCCGGCTTGATCTTCTCCTCGCCGGTGATCAGCGCCACCGCGCCGGCACCGACCCGATCGACCACCTTGTTGTAGACCTCGCGCGCCAGCAGGCGCAGCGGCAGCCCAATCATGCCGCTGGAATGCGCCAGCATGCGCTCGATGGCGAGGTGGGTCTTGCCGGTATTTGTGGGCCCCAGCACAGCGGTGACACCGGCGCCGCGGGCACGCGATGCTCGGTTGGGCTGCGGAGAAAAGGAGATGGCCATCACGCGTCCAGACTGGCGGCAGGGCTGTTATACAGCCCCACCAAAGGGTTCCTGTATCACAATGCGACGACAGGCAAGGCCACGATTAAGCATTAGAACGAGTCCGGAACGAACCGCGCCCGAATCGCTGACTCGGGGGTTGTACGACTTCGTTCACGGCGACATCTGGCAAGCGGTTCCCTAACGGCTACAAGATCGGGTAGCCCAGGGCAGATTCAAGGGTCGTTAGGCCCCTCTAAACGTTAACACCGACGAAGATAGCCCCGCGCCAAGAGTCAAGCGCCAAAACCGTCACCCTGAGGCGCTCGGCCGCAGGCCGAGCCTCGAAGGGCGACGGCCCATGATCGTTGCCCGGCTCGCACCTCAGGATGACGGATAAAAGCATTGCGCGCGGCCACCTCTGTGTGACCGATCATTGCGTCTTCAGTCCATTGGCGGAGGCCCGGGTCGGGATCGGGGCCGAGACGAAATGGTTGGCTTCGAGCACAAACTTGCCGATCGGTGTCGGTCCTTGCGCGCGGAACGGCACCAGCACACGAGTGCCGGCGATGGGCGCCAGCCAGACTTCCATATCGCGCTGCGTAGCGACGTATTTGATGGTCGCACGCGACGGGATGTAGCCAGCGATCGGAGAAAAATAGACCGCGCAGACAACCACCGGACCGGCATAGCCCTTGTCCGCCTTCACCCTGTCCATGCGCTTGAAAGCAAATTGCAGGTCGTAGCGCAGCCGTCCGTCGAAGATCGACACCGTGCGCTGGCAGGCTTCCGGCGACAGCGGATTGCCAGTGCCCGGCGTGCGGATCAACGATGCGGTCATCGGATCGAGGATGCCTTTGCGGTGCTCATCGGTGATCGGCACGCGATCCGGCTCGGTTTCAAGCGGCGGATCGAGCCTGGATTCCGTGACGATGCCGTTGGCGACCGTAAGGCTGACGTCGTCGATCTTGTGGCTGGCGGCAATGGAGGAGGCGAAGATCGAGGATATTGGCTGACCGGCTTGCAGCGTGCCATGTGCGGCGCTGGTGCCCTGGCCAACGGTGAAGGCGCGCATCAGACCGGTGGTGACGCCGTTTGCCGCCGCCATGTATTGGGTATCAGTGATATCGATCACCCAACTGCCCTTGCCGATCTGGATGCCGGCCAGCGTCGCCGAGTAGCGCGCTTCCAGTTTGCCCTGCGCGCGAACGGCGGCCGGCGCTGCGACGGTAAGCACGGCAGCAAGCATCAGCACGAGGCGGATATGGCGGCGCAGTGCCAACACGAACTTTCATCCTCTCTCGCACCGGGGCAAACGTTTTACCCGGCGTCAGCCGACGCCGAATATATAACTGGTGGTTGCAACCAGCATGCAAGAGGCACGCCAGCCAGCCTGTTGCCCCACAAGAAAGCGTCGAAACCGCCGGGGTTCGATGCTTCTAGGTCGGCGTCGAATAAGTCGAATGTTTGATCGCCGGCGGTTCCCGAGTCTGGCGGGAGGCCTATAACCGGCCCATAAAAACGGTTAAAAACTGCCTGAATGGCTCGGCTTGACGCTCGCAACCCCGCTCTCTATACGTCCGGCCGACTTCCACGATCAACGACCTGACCGGCGCTGTATGCGCCGGCGCATTTTCGAAGGATGAGCCATGGCATGGCGTTGCGATCTGACCGGCAAGAAGCCGCTGGTCGGGCACAAAGTGAGCCACTCCAATATCAAGACCCTGCGGCGGTTCATGCCGAACCTGCGCAATGTCACGTTGATTTCCGATTCACTTAAGCGCAAGGTGCGGGTGCGCATTTCGGCCAACGCACTCAAGACCGTCGACCATCGCGGCGGGCTCGACGCCTTCCTGCTCAAGGCCAAGGACGGCGAGCTGGCGCCCAAGATGCTCGAGCTCAAGCGGCAAATCGTGAAGAAGCGGGCTAAAGCTGCGCCTGAGCCGGCGGCGGCGAGCTGAGTTTGTCGAATTTTACTTAGTGCCATGCCCCGCGAAAGCGGGGCATTTGCTTTTTTACCTCTCCCCGCGGACTGGGAGAGGTAGTTCTCTCACTCTCCCACCAGCGCGAATTGCAGCAGCAGATTGCGCTGGATGACCGAGAAATTGTCATCCGACACCAGCGTGAGGATAGTTTCGCCAGCGGCGTTTATATGCACCGCGATGCCTTCCATATTGTCGATCTGGTAGGCGAGATCGGCCACGATCAGCGGCTTGCCGTCGATCAGCGCGTCCGGCTTGATGAGGCCAAGCGGGATGCGGCGGATGCGCATGGCGAGGCCGCGCAGCAGCGAATAGCGGCGCTCGAGCAGTAGCAAATCCGCCGGCGGCAGAATGGTGCAGTCGCTGACGTCGAAATCGTCGTTGCGTTTGACCGAAAAGCGCGCGACGCGATTGCCGTTGAGAATATAAGAACGATGATTGCCTTGCGCATCGAGGCTGTGCTCGGTGACGACGATCAGTTGACCGGCGAGCGGCGAACCCTTCGGCGCCGCCGCCATGCATTCCAGACTCTTGTTGTAGGTGAAGGTATTGAAATCGTCCGGCACCTTGATTGGCTTGCCGCGAGCGGCGAGACCGTCGCGAGCGTAGTCGAAGCGCACGATCTTCTCGACCCGCTCGATGCCGACATAGAGCTGCCCGTCGAGCTCGGTGAGCGATTCGGTGTCGTACCAGCGATGCGCGGCCAGCGGCTTGCCGTCCCAGGCGAGCATGGGCGCCATCTCGGCGTCGGCGATGCCGGCGGGCTGGCCGTCGCGATAAACGATGCGGCCGCGCAACCATGAGCCTTTGTCGGTAAGCGCCAGGAAATGCTCGCCGTCCGCCTCCATGCGGAGGGCGGAAATGCCGCCGAAGGCTCGATAGTCGGAGGTCAGCACCAGGCCGCCGCGGAATTCCAGTGCGCCGAAACGGATGCGCGTGGGATCGCGATTGTCGAAGGCGTCGATCGGCGTCGCCGCAATCGCGATGCGCGTGACCGCTGCGCTGGTGCGCGGCGCCTGGGCCACCGCAAACGAGCCGACGATCAGGATTAGCGCGGCGATCAGCGTGCCGGCGGTGAGCCAGCGGCGGGAAAACGGCCTCAAGCGACGCGTCTCCGCCGCAACGGGCGGGGCCGCTCGACGGCGGCGTTCTCCTCGAACAGTTCTGCCAGCTTGTCGGTCATGGCGCCGCCAAGTTCCTCGGCATCGACGATGGTGACGGCGCGCCGGTAGTAGCGCGTCACGTCGTGGCCGATGCCGATGGCGATCAGCTCCACCGGCGAACGGGTTTCGATCTCCTCGATCACCCAGCGAAGATGGCGTTCGAGATAATTGCCGGGATTGACCGACAACGTCGAATCGTCGACTGGCGCGCCGTCGGAGATCATCATCAGGATCTTGCGCTGCTCGGTACGCGCCAACAGCCGCTTATGCGCCCAGTCGAGCGCCTCGCCGTCGATGTTTTCCTTGAGCAGGCCTTCGCGCATCATCAGGCCGAGATTCTTGCGCGCGCGCCGCCACGGCGCATCGGCCGATTTGTAGATGATGTGGCGCAGGTCGTTGAGCCGGCCGGGATTGGCCGGCTTGCCGGCGGTGAGCCATTGCTCGCGCGATTGCCCGCCCTTCCAGGCGCGCGTGGTGAAGCCGAGGATCTCGACCTTGACGCCGCAGCGCTCGAGCGTGCGCGCAAGAATGTCGGCGCAGGTGGCAGCCACCGTGATCGGACGTCCGCGCATCGAGCCGGAGTTGTCCAAGAGCAGCGTCACCACGGTGTCGCGGAACTGCGTGTCCTTCTCGGCCTTGAACGAAAGCGCATGCATGGGATCGATCACAATGCGCGACAGTCGCGCCGGATCGAGCAGGCCTTCCTCCAGGTCGAACTCCCAGGACCGGTTCTGCTGCGCCATCAGGCGGCGCTGCAGCCGGTTGGCCAGGCGCGCCACCACGCCCTGCAGATGCGAAAGCTGCTTGTCGAGATAGCTGCGCAGGCGGTCGAGTTCCTCCGGCTCGCACAGGTCCTCGGCCGCCACCGTCTCGTCGTGCTTGAAGGTGAAGGCGCGATAGTCCGGGCCGCGCGGCTCGTTATGGCCGAAATGGCGCGGCCGCTGCGGCTCGCCCGGCGTCTCGGCGTCGGTCATGTCGGTG
>DATISB010000005.1:0-26408 GCA_035469145.1 Pseudolabrys sp. | reverse complement strand
TTGGCCGGTCTTGTTTCGGCCTTCTGCCTCCTGCAAAACATGCCGAAATAGCGATGCGCGCGGCCAGCGCGCATGAGGAAAGGCTAAGGGCGAACCCATGAAGCTGCCGCGCGACATCGGTCCGGTGCATTTCGTCGGCATTGGCGGCATCGGCATGAGCGGCATCGCCGAGGTGCTGGCCAATCTCGGCTACACCGTCACCGGCTCGGACGTGGCCGATAGCGCCAACGTAAAACGCCTGCGCGACAAAGGCATCAAGGTCGCCATCGGCCACCGAGCCGACAATATCGACGGCGCCGACGTGGTGGTGGTGTCCTCCGCCATCAAACGGGAAAACCCCGAACTCGTGGCCGCGCGCGGAAAACGGCTGCCGGTGGTGCGGCGCGCCGAAATGCTGGCCGAGTTGATGCGGCTGAAAAGCTGTGTCGCCATCGCCGGCACCCACGGCAAAACCACCACCACGTCGATGGTGGCGGCCCTACTCGATGCCGGTGGACTCGACCCGACCGTGATCAACGGCGGCATCATCAATGCCTACGGCACCAATGCGTGGCTGGGGGCCGGCGAATGGATGGTGGTGGAGGCCGACGAATCCGACGGCACGTTTCTCAAGCTGCCGGCCGACATCGCCATCATTACCAATGTCGACCCCGAGCATCTCGATCATTTTCACACCTTCGAGGCGGTGCAGGAGGCCTTCCGCGCCTTTGTCGAGAATATTCCGTTCTACGGCTTCGCGGTGATGTGCACCGATCATCCAGTGGTGCAGACACTGGTTGGCAAGCTGGAAGACCGCCGCATCCTCACTTACGGCGAAAACCCGCAAGCCGACGTCCGCATGGCCGACATCGTTCACCAGAACGGCCATTCGCAATTCTCGGTGCTGTTCAGTGACCGCGAGGGCAAGACTACGCATACGATCGACAAGCTCACGCTGCCGATGCCCGGACGCCATAACGCGCTCAATGCGACGGCGGCGGTGGCGGTGGCGCATGAGCTCGGCATCAAGGACGATGTCATCCGCAAGGCCCTCGGTGGCTTCGGCGGCGTCAAGCGCCGCTTCACCAAAGTCGGCGAATGGAACGGCGCCGTCATCATCGACGACTACGGGCATCATCCGGTGGAAATCGCCGCCGTGTTGCGCGCCGCGCGTGAGAGCGCCAAAGGCCAGGTAATCGCGGTGATGCAGCCGCATCGCTATACACGGCTGCACGATCTGTTCGAGCAGTTCTGCACCTGCTTCAACGACGCCGACGCTGTGATCGTGGCGCCGGTCTACCCGGCGGGCGAGGCCCCGATCGCCGGCGCCGACCGCGACGCGCTGGTGCAGGGCCTGCGCGCACATGGCCATAAGCAGGCGATCCCGCTCGAAGCGTCCGAGAAACTCGCAGGGCTGATCAAGGAATTGGCCAAGCCGGGCGACTACGTGGTCTGCCTCGGCGCCGGCTCGATCACGCAATGGGCTTATACGTTGCCGGCGGAATTGAAGGTGCTATGAGCTTCCCCGATATCGTCCCCGAGCTGAAAATCAAAATGCCCGAGTTGCGCGGGCGTCTGCTGGCCAACCAGTCGCTCGCCGAACTGACCTGGTTCCGCGTCGGCGGTCCGGCACAGGTGTTCTTCATGCCGCAGGACGAAAACGATCTGGCTTATTTTCTGCAAGATCTGCCGGTCGAGATTCCCGTCACGGTGATCGGAGCCGGCTCCAACCTGATCGTGCGCGATGGCGGCGTGCCGGGTGTGGTGGTGCGGCTGGGGCGCGGCTTCAACGAGATCAAGGTCGAAGTGGGCAATCGCATCGCCGCTGGCACAGCGATGCTCGATGTCATGGTGGCGCGCGCGGCGCAGGCCGCCGGCATCTCTGGTCTGGCATTCTTCAGCGGCATTCCGGGCTCGATCGGCGGCGCGCTGCGTATGAACGGCGGCGCCTATGGCGGCGAGACCAAGGATGTGCTGGTCGAGGCGCGCGGGGTGGACCGCCAGGGCAATATCCGCACCTACAGCAACGCCGAGATGGGATTCTCCTATCGCCATTGCGGCGTTCCAGACGACGTCATCTTCACCGCGGCGGTGTTTCAGGGCCGCGCCGGCGATCCGGAGGCGATCGCCGCCGAGATGGCGGAGATCAAGAGCAAGCGCGAGAAAAGCCAGCCGCGCAATCGCACCGGCGGCTCCACCTTCAAAAATCCGCCCGGTGCCAGCGCCTGGAAGCTAGTGGACGAGGCCGGCTGCCGGGGACTTAAAGCGGGTCAGGCGAAAGTCTCCGAGCTGCACAGCAACTTCCTGATCAATCTCGAAGGCGCCAGCGCGGCCGATATCGAGACGCTCGGAGAAACCGTGCGTGAGCGGGTGAAGGCGCATTCCGGGGTCGATCTGGAATGGGAAATTAAGAGGATTGGGGTAGCAGGCGCACCATGAGCAAACACGTCGCCGTTCTGATGGGTGGCTGGTCGGCCGAGCGCGAGATTTCGCTGCGCTCCGGCCAGGCCTGCGCCGATGCGGCCGAGCGCAGCGGCTATCGCGTCAGCCGGCTCGACGTGAACCGTGAAGTGGCCGCGAGCTTGCGTGCGCTCAAGCCCGATGTCGCGCTCAACGTGTTGCACGGCCGCCCCGGCGAGGACGGCACGCTGCAAGGCCTGCTGGAAATCCTCGGCATTCCTTATTCCCATTCCGGCGTGCTGGCGTCCGCGCTCGCTATGCAGAAGGACATCGCCAAGACCGTGCTCAAGGCCGCCGACGTGCCAGTGCCGGGCGGCGTGGTCGCCTCGCGCGCGGCCGCGGCTAAGCGCCATTTGCTGCCGCCGCCTTACGTGATCAAGCCGGTGGCGGAAGGCTCCAGCGTCGGCGTGTTCATCGTGCGCGAGGAGCACAAGCATCCGCCGCAGGAGCTGACGCGGGCCGACTGGAGCTTCGGCGATCGGGTGCTGGTCGAACCCTATATCCCTGGCAAGGAACTCACCTGCGCGGTGATGGGAGATAAAGCGCTCGGCGTCATCGAAATCGTCCCCTCCGTCAAATTCTACGACTACGAGGCTAAATACGCGCCCGGCGGCTCCAAGCACCTGCTGCCGGCGCCGATCTCAAAGGAAATTTACGAGGAATGCCGGCGTCTGTCGCTGGCGGCGCATCGCGCACTCGGTTGCCGCGGCGTTAGCCGCACAGACTTCCGCTACGACGGCAGTCTCAGCGGCGCCAAAGGCCTGGCCTGCCTGGAAGTGAATACCCAGCCAGGCATGACCGAAGTATCGCTGGTACCCGAGCTCGCGCAGCACGCCGGCATCGGTTTCGAAGACCTGGTGCGCTGGATGATCGAGGACGCCTCGCTCGACCGCTAAGCGCCACCCAAAAGCGCTGAATTTGCAACACCCGGCCTAAGTTAAGGCCACCTGCACACAATCTGTAAACCTTTACTAATCGTTTACCAAAGCGCCCCAAGACTAGGCAGAGGCGGCGTTTTGCGCGCTCGGCCGAGGATTCGCGCGCGCAGATATGCCGCCGCCGGCAGCCTCTAGGGGACTGGTCTTTCGATGGATGTTCGAGGACGCCTCGCTCAATCGCTGAAGCTGAAGCAGAAACGACGGGCGACGGCCGCTGCGCGGCAGCGCGCGCATACTTGGCCGGCATCGGACTCGCGCGTGCTGTGCGTACTGCGCCGCTGGGGCGGTGCGCTGCTCGAATTGAAAGTGCCGCGTGGCGCCGGCGCCAGCGCTGCCGCCATGTTGCTGCTCGCCAGCACCTATTACGGCGTGGTCAAAGGCGGCCATGGGCCGGCGATTGCCGCGCAGATCCAGGACATCTGCGATGCTGCTGCCAACAGCGCGGGCTTCCGCATTTCCGAGATCGCGCTCGCCGGCGAGCATGAAGTCAGCCGCGAGGACATCCTCAGCCTCGCCGGAATCACCGGCCGCTCGTCGCTGCTGTTCCTCGATGCCGGGCAGACGCGCATCCGGCTGCTGACCAATCCATGGATCGCGCAAGCCGCAGTACTCAAGCTTTATCCCGGCCGGCTGCGCATCGAGATCAAGGAGCGCCAGGCGTTCGCGCAGTGGCAGAAGTACGGCCGCCTCTCACTGATCGCCGCCGACGGCACCGTGCTGGAAACCTACGTGCCGCAGCGCTTCGCCGCGCTGCCGCGGGTGATCGGCAATGGCGCCGAGCATGCGGCGCAGGATTTTCTCGGCCTGCTCAAGCGCTATCCGGCGATCGCGCAGGCGGTCGAGGCCTCGGTGCTGGTCGCCGAGCGGCGCTGGAACCTGCATCTGAAAGTAGGCGTCGAAGTGCTGTTGCCGGAGCGCGAGCCCGCGCACGCGCTGACAACGCTGGTCGAACTCGATCGCGACAAGAAATTGCTGTCGCGCGATATCGTGACGGTCGATCTGCGGTTGTCCGATCGCGTCACCGTGCGGCAGTCCGATGCCGCCGCGGCGGCGCGCGACGAGGCGCTCAAAGCAGCCGAGAAGGCAAAAAAGCCCAAGGCCAAAGGAAGCGACGCATGACCGTGCTGCGCTTCGGCCTCACGCCCAAGATGAAGCCGGTGTCGCCGCGGCGCGCGGCCGTGGTGGCCGGTCTCGATATCGGCACCAGCAAGATCGCCTGCCTGATCGCGCGGCTCGAGCCGCAGGCGCCGCAGGACGTGCTGCGCCGGCGCAGCCACGGCGTGCGCATCCTGGGCTTCGCCCATACCGCGGCGAGCGGCATGAAGGGCGGCGGCGTGATCGACCTGATCGAGGTCGAGGCGATGGTGCGCCGGGCCATCGACATCGCCGAAAGCACGGCCAAGGTGCAACTCGAATCCGTGGTAGTATCGCTTTCCGGCGGCCGCCTTGGCAGCGAGCGTTTCGTTGCCGGTATCGAACTCGCTGGCGGGGCGGTGACCGATGGCGATATCGGCCGCGTGCTGGCGGCGGCCAGCCGCCATTCGGTGCGCGACAGCCGCGCCGTGTTGCATTCGCTTCCGATCGGTTATGCGCTGGACGCCGTCACCGGTATCCGCGAGCCGCGCGGCATGCTCGGCCACCGCTTCAGTGTCGACATGCACATGGTCACCGCCGACGTGGCGACCGTGCGCAACCTGATGCTGGCTGTCGAGCGTAGCCATCTGTCGATCGAGGCCATGGTCGCCTCACCCTATATGGCGGGCCTGGCCGTGCTCGCGGACGATGAAGCCGATTTGGGTGCTGCCACCATCGATCTTGGGGCCGGAACCACCACCCTGGCGGTATTTTCCGGCGGAAAATTCGTGCATGCCGACGGTTTCGCGCTCGGCGGCCACCACATCACCATGGATCTCGCCCGTGGGCTGAACAGCCGGATTGCGGATGCTGAGCGAATCAAGGCGATTTATGGCAGCATTTTGATGGGTGGATCAGATGAACGCGACATGATTACGGTGCCTCCGGTCGGAAATGATGAGCGCGAGCCGCCGCAATTCGTAGCGCGCGCAGCCCTCGTGCGCATCATCAAGCCGCGGGTCGAGGAAATCATGGAAATGGTGCGCGACCGGCTCAAGGCATCGCCGTTCGCGGCCGAGCCGCGTGCGCGCGTGGTGCTCACCGGCGGCGCCAGCCAGCTTGCCGGCATCGCCGATCTGGCCGCGCGCATCTTGAAGCGGCCAGTGCGTATCGGGCGTCCCCTCGGGTTAGCGGGCTTGCCGGAAGCGGCCAAGGGGCCGGCATTCGCCGTGGCGGCGGGGCTGCTGGTCTATCCGCAGGCGGCACATCTTGAACACTTCGAACCGCGGCGAACGCGGCAATTGATGACAGGAACGGGCGGTTACATGGCACGGGTCGGACGATGGCTACGCGAAAGCTTCTGACCCACAACAACGGAACCACGATGGGACCGGCGGCGGACCGGTCTTACTCGACGGCGTGCGGGCATCAGCCTGCTGCCCGTGCATCAAAGAGGCAAACATGACGATCAATCTGAAGATTCCCGACATTCACGAGATGAAGCCGCGGATTACCGTGTTCGGCGTCGGCGGTGCCGGCGGCAATGCGGTCAACAACATGATCGCGGCCGGTCTACAAGGCGTCGACTTCGTCGTCGCTAATACCGACGCGCAGGCGCTCACAATGTCGAAGGCTGAGCGCATCATCCAGATGGGCACGCAGGTGACCGAGGGTCTCGGCGCCGGCTCGCAGCCGGAAGTCGGCCGCGCCGCCGCGGAAGAGGTGATCGACGAGATTCGCGATCATCTCACCGGCGCGCACATGGTGTTCGTCACCGCCGGCATGGGCGGCGGCACCGGCACCGGCGCAGCGCCGATCATCGCCAAGACCGCGCGCGAGCTCGGCATCCTCACCGTCGGGGTGGTAACCAAGCCGTTCCACTTCGAGGGCCAGCGTCGCATGCGCTTCGCGGAAGCCGGCATCGTCGAACTGCATAAGGTGGTCGACACCCTGCTAATCATCCCGAACCAGAACCTGTTCCGGGTCGCCAACGAAAAGACCACCTTCGCCGACGCCTTCGCGATGGCCGACCAGGTGCTCTATTCGGGCGTCGCCTGCATCACCGACCTGATGGTCAAGGAAGGTCTGATCAATCTCGACTTCGCCGACGTGCGCGCGGTCATGCGCGAGATGGGCAAGGCGATGATGGGCACCGGCGAAGCCTCCGGCGAGAAGCGCGCGCTCACCGCCGCCGAAGCAGCGATCGCCAATCCGCTGATCGACGACGCCTCCATGAAGGGCGCTCGCGGCCTGCTGATCTCGATCACTGGCGGCAAGGACCTCACGCTTTACGAAGTGGACGAGGCCGCCACCCGCATCCGCGAGGAGGTCGACCAGGACGCCAACATCATCGTCGGCGCCACTTTCGACGAAAACCTGGAAGGCATCATCCGTGTCTCGGTGGTGGCGACCGGCATCGACCATACCGCCGTGCAGCGCCAGACAGCGCAGCCCGAAGCCGCGCTCAAGGAACTTGCCAGCAAAATGCGCAGCACGCGGACCGCCGACCGCATCGAACGTAGTCCGGCACCGGCCGCCGCCAGTGCCGCGGCGGTCGGATCCGCCGCCCACGCCGCGGTCGCCGCCGCGCTTATGGGGCCGACTGCGATCGAGGACGTCTCGATCCGGCCGATGCCGATAAAGCCGTCGCTGTTCGAGCCGGCGCCGGGCGAAGCGGTGCAAGCCGAACTGCCGACGCCGAAGACCTTCATCCCGCCGGCGCCCGAGCGGACGGTGGCGCGCGCGCCGCGCATGCCGCGCATCGACGAACTGCCGTTGCCGGCGCAAAACGAGATCAAGGCGCAGCGCGGCGAGCTCGGCGAGGACCACCCTGAGAAGCGCCGCATGTCGCTGATGCAGCGGCTGGCCTCGGTCGGTCTCGGCCGGCGCGCGGAGCATACCGAGCCGCCGCTGGCGCCGCGTACCGCACAGGCGATGCCGCAATTCGAGCGGCCGATGCGGCCGACGGCCCGCCAGCCGGAGGGCCGCCCGGACGACCCGGTGTCGGAATATGCCCGGCGCTCGCTACCGCAGGGGCTCGATCCCCATGGCCGGCCGGCGCCTGTGCATAATTCGGCCGAGGAGGACCACCTCGACATCCCAGCCTTCCTACGCCGCCAGGCCAACTGACGGCCCCACTAAAAGCCATGACGGCCCCGCCCGAAACCCGGAGCGGGGCCGTTAGGCTATCGGGGTATCGCTTGAAGGTTTGTTTAAGTTATTGAATCAAAACGATTCTGTAGCCGTTGCCGGATCCATCCCGGTCTGCTCAAGCGCCGCCTGTAAATCTGCAAGGCCGGCCTGCTAAGCTAATCCGGTTCCTGGACCGGCCGTTCGCCCGGTAATTGCGGCAAAAAAGAGTAACAGTTGGTAAGAAGACGTGAGTTGGAGGATGCCGGACCTATGGCCTAAGTTTCAGGCGCGAAAGGGACTTTTCGGTCCCTGGGGGGCGTCTTCTGGATCGCGGGCAGTCGCTGATTTAAAGGCCAAAATGTGGCTCCGGCAGGGGCCTGGGATGGGACGTGCGGCTTGCATGTAGGCCGGCGTAAATGGGTTCGATGAAGGGTGCCAAGCAAACAACGCTGCGCGACCAGGTTGCCGTCTCCGGCATCGGCGTGCATTCCGGCAGCCCCGTCACCCTCACTTTGAATCCCGCTGCCGACGACACCGGCATCGTGTTCCAGCGCGTGTCCGCCGACGGTTTGATCGAGCGCGAAATTCGCGCCGACGTGCGCGCGGTCACCGCCACTGAATTTGCCACCGTCTTGGGCGACGCCGCCGGTCCGCTCTGCTCGACTGCGGAGCATCTGCTGGCGACGCTGCGTGGGCTCGGTGTGGACAATGTGGTGGTCGAAATCGACGGGCCGGAAGTGCCGATCATGGACGGCAGTGCCGCGCCCTTCGTCGACGCCATCGATCAGGCCGGCCTCACCGCGCGTGCGCTGCCGCGCCGCTATATCGAAGTGATCAAGCCGGTGCGCGTGTCCAAGGACGGCGCGCAGGGCGAGTTGCGGCCTTACCCGCACGGCTTCCGGGTCGAGGCCGAAATCGAATTCGACCATCCACTCATTCGCCACCAGGCGCTCGCCCTCGACATCGAGCCGGAGACCTTTCGCCGCGAGATCGCGCGCGCCCGCACCTTCGGCTTCATGAAGGACGTCGCCAAATTGTGGAGCGCCGGCTACGCGCTCGGCGCCTCGTTCGACAATACGCTGGTGGTCACAGAGGACCGCGTGCTCAACCCGGAAGGTTTGCGCTACACCGACGAATTCGTGCGCCACAAGATTCTCGACGCTATCGGCGATCTGGCGCTCGCTGGCCAGCCGTTGCTCGCCGCCTACCGCACCGTCCGCGGCGGCCATAAACTCAACCACGCGGTGTTGTCCACGCTGATGGCTGACCGTAGCGCCTGGCGGGTGATCGAGGCGGCCGAGCCGGCCCGCCGCGTGCGCGGCCAGGCGCAAGTCGGCGCCGGTATGCTGGCAGCGGCCTACGGGCCGGAAATGTCCTGAAAAGCTTCAGGAAAACGGCTTAACCCTCCGCCTTAATCCCGGCCGATTGTCCGCTTAATCGCTTGGTCAGACCGCGTTTATTCGTCTACACCAGCGCGGATGAAGGCATTGCCGCAAGGCTCGTTCGCCCTCGGAGGAACTGGACACGACCGCGTGGGATGAGTTTGTGCCCAACTATATAGCGACCAAGAATTCCATACCGAAGGAAATTGCGCCCATGGCCGTCGCGCCCGTGGATTTAGCGACTATGACGTCGCCCGTTCGCTCCGGCCGGCGCCGGTTCGCGCGCACGCTGGCCATGGTGCTGCTGGGGCTAAGCCTGGGGGCCTGTAGCGGCTTCAATCTGTTCGGCAAGGACGACACGCCGCCCGACGAAGCCGCCGACCGACTCTACAACGAGGGCCTCTATTTGCTCAACGTCAAGCACGACCCGAAGGAGGCGGCGAAGAAGTTCGAAGAGGTCGACCGCCAGCACCCCTACTCGGAATGGGCGCGCAAGTCGCTGATCATGACTTCATACGCCTATTATCAGGCCACCGACTATGACGCTTGCGTCACTGCGGCCCAGCGCTACATCACGCTGCACCCGGGAAGCCCGGACGCCGCTTACGCGCAGTACTTGATCGGCGCTTCCAATTTCGAAGAAATCCCCGACATCACCCGCGACCAGACGCGCACCGAGAAGGCGCTCGCCGCGCTCCAGGAAGTGATCCGCAAGTATCCGAACAGCGAATACGCGGTCAGCGCCAAACAAAAGATCGAAGTCGGCCGCGACCAACTCGCCGGCAAGGAAATGGAGACCGGGCGCTACTACTTGGACAAGAAGGACTACACTGGCGCCATCAACCGCTTCAAAGTCGTAGTCACCAAGTACCAAACCACGCGGCACGTCGAAGAGGCGCTGATGCGGCTCACCGAAGCCTACATGGCGCTCGGCATCGTCGAGGAAGCGCAGACCGCCGCCGCCGTGCTTGGGCATAATTTCCCCGACAGTCCGTGGTATCGCCACGCCTATCAGTTGGTGACATCCGGCGGCGCGGTGCCGAGCGAGAACCAGGGCTCCTGGATCAGCAAGGTGTTCCGGAAGGTCGGGCTGGGCTAGGGCGAATCGAGACCTCGCTTCGATTCACAGCGTCATGGCCGGCCTTGTGCCGGCCATCCACGTCTTTAATGATGGCGAATCTGTAAGGCGTGGATGCCCGGAACAAGCCCGGGTGTGACAGCCTCATTGGACTTGCAGGTTCATGCTCTACCGACTCTCGATCCGCGACATCGTCTTGATCGACCGGCTCGACATCGATTTCGCCGCGGGGCTTGCCGTGCTCACCGGCGAAACCGGCGCCGGCAAGTCGATCCTGCTCGATGCCTTCGCGTTGGCACTGGGCGCCCGCGGCGACCAGGCGCTGGTGCGGCAGGGGGCCGAGCAGGGCCAGGTGACCGCGGTTTTCGAAGTCGAGCGCGCGCATCCGGCGCGCGTGTTTCTGGCGGCCAACGATATCCCGGCCGAGGACGAGCTTATCCTTCGCCGCGTGCAGTTCGCCGACGGGCGCACGCGTGCCTTCATCAACGATCAGCCGGTGAGTGTGCAGGTGATGAAGGAGCTCGGCACCGCGCTGGTCGAGATTCACGGCCAGCACGACGAGCGCGCCTTGGTCGATGCTGCTACCCACCGCCGCCTGCTCGATGCTTTTGGCGCCCTGGAAGCGGACGCGGCCAAGGTCGCAGATCTGTGGGAGGCGCGGCGTGAGTCGCAAACCGCCGCCGATGCCCATCGCGCCGAGGTCGAGAGCGCCAAGCGCGAAGGCGACTGGCTGCGCCACGCGGTCGAGGAGCTCGGCACGCTTTCGCCGCAGGCTGGCGAGGAAACCGCACTGGCCGAGCGCCGCACCGGCATGATGCAGGCCGAGAAGGTGGCCGAGGATTTACGCGACGCCCATGAGGTGATCGCTGGCGCCAATTCCAGTGTGCCGGCGCTGGCCGGCGTTGTCCGACGGCTGGAGCGGCGCGCAGCGCAGACGCCGAGCCTGGTCGAACCGGCGGTGAAGGCGCTCGATACCGCGCTCACCGCACTGGAGGAAACCCGCAACCAGCTCGAGCAGGCGCTGCGCACCGCCGATTTCGATCCCGCCGAACTGGAGCGCAACGAGGAGCGGTTATTTGCGCTGCGCGCCGCGGGCCGCAAATACAATGTGCCGGTGGACGAGCTGGCCGCGTTGGCGGCGCGCTACAAATCCGATATCGCGTTGATTGACGCCGGCGAGGACCGGCTCAAGACACTGGAAGCGGCGGCGCGCGAGGCCGAAGCCGCCTACCGCGCGGCGGCCGATAGACTGTCGAAAGCGCGCCTACAAGCGGGCACTGCGCTCGACAAGGCGGTGAACGGCGAACTCAGGCCGCTCAAGCTGGAACGGGCGAAATTTTCCACCGAGATCGTCAGCGATCCCATCGCCGCCGGGCCGAACGGCATCGACCGCGTCGAGTTTTGGGTGCAGACCAATCCGGGCACGCGGCCGGGGCCGCTGATGAAGGTTGCCTCCGGCGGCGAACTGGCGCGCTTCCTTTTGGCGCTCAAGGTGGTGCTGGCCGACCGCGGCTCGGCACCGACCCTGGTGTTCGACGAGATCGATACCGGCGTTGGGGGTGCTGTGGCCGACGCCATCGGGGTGCGGCTGGCCAAACTCGCCTCTAGCGTGCAGGTGCTGGCGGTGACCCATGCTCCGCAGGTGGCGGCGCGCGCCGACCGGCATTATCTCATCAGCAAAGATGCGCTGGAAAAGGGCCGGCGGGTCGCCACCCGTGTCGCCGAGGTGGCCGCTGAGAGCCGCCGCGAGGAGATCGCCCGTATGCTGGCCGGCGCCGAGATCACCGCAGAGGCCCGCGCCGCCGCCGAGCGCCTGATCAAGGCGGCAAGCTGATATTGTGCCGGCATGGCTAGTCACGACGCGTCCAAAATCAAACCTGCCGACATGACCGAGGCGCAGGCCAAGGCCGAACTGGCCCGGCTCGCGGCCGAAATCGCCGCGCACGACAAGCGCTATTACCAGCAAGACAAGCCGACCGTCAGCGACGCCGCCTACGATGCGCTGCGGGCGCGCAACGCGGCGATCGAGGCGCGCTTTCCGAAGTTGGTGCGCGCGGATTCGCCCTCGCGCCGGGTCGGCGCGGCGCCTACTGGAAAATTCAAGAAAGTCCGCCACGCGCTGCCGATGTTATCGCTCGACAACGCGTTCGAGGATCAGGACGTCGTGGATTTCGTCGCCCGCATACGCCGCTTCCTCAAACTGAGCGACGACGAGAAAATTACCTTCAGCGCCGAGCCGAAGATCGACGGGCTCTCGATGTCGCTGCGTTATGAGGACGGCGAACTCATCACCGCCGCCACCCGCGGCGACGGAGCAGAGGGCGAGGACGTCACCGCCAATATCCGCACGCTGAAAGACGTGCCGCAGCAGCTCAAGGGCCGCCACGTGTCGAAAATCTGCGAGGTGCGCGGCGAGGTCTACATGACCAAGGCCGATTTCCTCAAACTCAACGAACGGCAGAAGGCGGCGGGAGAGCAAATCTTCGCCAATCCGCGTAATTCGGCCGCCGGCTCGCTGCGCCAGAAGGACCCCCGCATCACTGCCTCGCGGCCGCTCGGCTTTTTCGCCTATGCCTGGGGCAAGATGAGCGAGATGCCGGCCGACAGCCAAAGCGGCATGATCAAATGGTTCGCCGGTTGCGGCTTTAAGACCAATCCGCTCACCAGGATCCGCCATTCGGTCGAACAACTGCTCGCCTTCCACCGCGAGATCGAACAGACCCGCGCCGATCTCGACTATGACATCGATGGCGTCGTCTACAAAGTGGACCGACTCGACTGGCAGGAGCGGCTCGGCTTCGTCTCGCGCTCACCGCGCTGGGCGATCGCGCACAAATTTCCGGCCGAACGAGCCATCACCGTGCTGAACGACATTGAAATCCAAGTCGGCCGCACCGGCGCGCTCACGCCAGTCGGCAAACTCGAGCCGGTCGGCGTCGGCGGCGTCATTGTGCAGAACGTCACCCTGCACAACGAGGATTACATCAAGGGCATCGGCGGCGACGGCGAGCAATTGCGCGACGGCCGCGACATCCGCATCGGCGACACCGTCATCATCCAGCGCGCCGGCGACGTGATCCCCCAGGTGGTCGACGTGGTGCTGGACAAGCGACCGAAAGCCGCCAGGCCTTATCACTTCCCGAAAAAATGTCCGTGCTATCTGCACACCGACATCGTGCGCGAGGAAACCGCCACCGGCGAGGAGGGCGCGCGCGGGCGCTGCACCGGCGAATTCGCCTGCCCTTATCAAAAAATAGAGCACCTGAAGCTGTTCGCCTCGCGCCGCGCCTTCGACATCGAGGGCCTGGGCGAGAAGCAGATCGAATTGTTCTTCGAGAAGGAATGGGTGAAGGAGCCGGCCGACATCTTCACGCTCGAAGAGCGCAACAAGAAGATCAAGCTCGAGGAGGTCGAGGGTTACGGCGAAACCTCGGTGCGCAATCTGTTCGCGGCGATCGAGCAGCGGCGCGAGATCTCGCTCGAGCGTTTTATCTTTTCGCTCGGCATCCGCCATGTCGGCGAGACCACGGCGCTGGCGCTGGCGCGCGGTTACGGCTCCTGGAAAGCGTTCCACGACGCCTGCCTGAAAGTGGCCAAGGGCGACGAAGAGACCATCGCCGAGATGGACGCGCTCGACCAGATCGGCGAGACCGTGATCGAGAGCATCAAGGCCTATTTCGCCGAAAGCCACAACCGCAGCATCGTTGAGCGCCTTACCAAAGAGGTGAAAATCCTCGACGCCGAGAAGCCGAAAACCGACAGTGCGATTGCCGGCAAGACCGTGGTGTTCACAGGCGCGCTCGAAACGATGACGCGTGAGGAGGCGAAGGCGCAGGCCGAGCGCTTGGGCGGCAAGGCCGCCGGTTCGGTGTCGAAGAACACCGATTTCGTGGTCGCCGGACCCGGCGCCGGCTCGAAATTGGCCGAAGCCAAAAAGCACGGCGTCAAGGTGCTCACCGAAGACGAGTGGCTAAATCTGATTGGCGGCTAGCGCCGCACCAGCGTGCCATAGGCCATGCCGGTCGCCACCACCACGATCATCATCATCCAGGCCATCGGCATGGCGCTGCCGGCGCCGGCGAGCGCGATCGAGACGATTTGCGTCGAGGCCGCGCCGAACGCCATCTGGGTGAAGCCGGTCATGCCGGCGGCGGCGCCGGCGGCCTGCGGGCGCACGCTGATGGCGCCGGCAATCGCGTTCGGCAGCAGCAAGCCGTTGCCGAAGGAGATCACCAGCTGCGGCAGGAAAATGATCGCCGGCCCGGCCTCCGGCATGGTGGCGACCAGCAGCGCGGTCAGACCCGCGCCGATCAACTGGAATACGATGCCAATCACGATCATGACATCGACGCCGAAGCGCTGCGACAGCCGCGAAGCGGTGAAATTGCCGCTCATATAGCCGAGCGAAGTGACCGCGAACCAGACGCCAAATTCAGCCGAGCTGCGCCCCATCAGCGTCACCACCACATACGGCCCGCCGCCGAGAAAAGTGAAAAACGACGCCGAGCCGAGCGCGCCGCACAGCACGTAGCCGTGGAACTTGGCGTTGCCGAGCAGCGTTCGCCATTCCTGGATCAGCATGCCGGGCGACTGCGCCACGCGCGCCAACCGCGTCTCCGGCAGCACTAACACCGCCCATAGCAGCACTACGCCGCTGAACACGGCGAGAAATAGGAAAATCGCCTCCCATCCAAAGGCGGTGTCGAGAATGCCGCCGATCATCGGCGCGACCATCGGCGCGATCACCATGGCGGTTGTGACCAGGCCGATCATGGCGGCGGCGCGGTCGCGTTCGAACAGATCGCGGATGATGGCGCGCCCGATCACGATACCGGTCGAGGCGCCAATCGCCTGCACCACGCGCGCGCCGATCAGCGCGCCGATCGAGGAGGCGGCGATGGCGGCGAGCGAGGCGACCACGCTCAGCGCCAGCCCGGCCAGCACCACCGGCCGGCGGCCGAAGCGGTCGGACAGCGGCCCGAGCACAAGCTGCGCGGTGGCCAGGCTCAAGAGATAAAGCGACAGGATGAGCTGCACCGTGCCGGTATCGGAGCCGAGCCGCGTCACCAGTCCTGGCAGCGCCGGCACCACGATATTGAGCGTGGCCGGCCCGATGGCGGTCATCGCCATCAGCAGCGCCAGCAGCCGCCAGGGGGTAGCCTGCTGGCTCTGCGACGCGGACGTCCGGGCGTCCATCAAGTATTCCCAAGCGGTCTGGTCGCCGCGTCGAGCCAGGCGCGCGTGGCGGCGTCGAGCAGGGGGCTCAGCACTTCCTGCACGCGCGCGTGGTAGCCGTCGATCCAGTTACGCTCCTTGGCGGTGAGCAGGCGGGTGTCGATCAGTTGCCGATCGATTGGCGCCAGCGTCAGCGTCTCGAAGGCGTTCAGCGGCTTCTCGGCGCCGGCCGGCTCGGGGCCTGAGATTACCAGCACCAGGTTCTCGATGCGGATGCCGTAGGCGGCGGTTTTGTAATAGCCCGGCTCGTTCGACAGGATCATGCCGCGGCGCAGCGCCACCGTCCCCAGTTTGGAGATGCGCGCCGGGCCTTCGTGCACCGATAGGTAGCTGCCGACGCCGTGGCCGGTGCCGTGATCGAAATCGAGCCCGGCCTGCCACAGCGCGGTGCGCGCCAGCGGATCGAGCTGGGCGCCACTGGTATTCTCCGGAAACACCGCGGTGGCGATGGCAATATGTCCCTTGAGCACGCGGGTGAAGCGGTCGCGCATCTCGTCGGTCGGCGTGCCGACCACGATGGTGCGGGTGATGTCGGTGGTGCCATCCTCGTATTGCGCGCCGGAATCGACCAGGAACAACTCGTTCTTGCCGAGGGTGCTGTTGGATGCACGGGTGACGTGGTAGTGCACGATCGCCCCGTTCGGCCCTGAGCCGGCGATAGTCGGGAACGAAATGTCCTTCAACAGGCCGCTATCGCGGCGGAAGCTTTCCAGCGCCTCCACCGCGTCGATCTCGGTCACGATGCCGGTTGCCGTCTCGCGCGCGAGCCAGGCCAGGAATCGCGCCATCGCCACGCCGTCGCGCGTGTGCGCGGCGCGCGAGCCTGCGATCTCGGCGTGGTTTTTCAAGGCTTTCATCAGTCCTATCGGGTCGGCGCCGCGCAACGGCTTGCCGCCGCTGCCGGCCAGCAGGCGCGTGAGCGCATCGGCCGCGCTCGCCTGGTCGAGCCGCACGGTTTTGTCCTTGAGTTGCGCAAGGCCGCGGACAAGCTCGTCGGGCGCCCGCAGCGCGGTGATCTCCTCCAGCGCGGGACGCGTTTTGTCGTCTAGCTTGGCCGTATCCACATAGAGCGCGGGCTTGCCCTCGCGCGGGATAACCGCGAAGGCGAGCGCCAGTGGCGTATGCACTACATCTGAGCCGCGGATGTTGAAGGCCCAGGCGACGTTCTGTGGGTCCGACACCACCAATATATCGGCGCGCAGTTTCTTGAGTTCGGCCTGGATGCGCTTGAGTTTGTCGGCCGCGCTTTCGCCGGCGAGCTTGATGTCGCGCAAGCTCAACGGACCCGCTGGCGGCGCCGGGCGGTCGCGCCACAGCGCGTCGATCGGATTAGTATCGACCGCCACCAGTTCGGCGCCGGCCGTCGCGCAGGCCTTCCGCAGCTTCTCGGCGCTCTCCGATGTGTGCAGCCACGGATCGTAGCCGAGCTTAGCCCCGCTTTTGAGATTCTGTTCGAGCCATTGCTCCGGCGGTGAGTCCACCAGATGCTCGATGGCGAAGAGTTTTGCATCGATCTGCGCCGCCGCCTGCACGGTGTAGCGGCCGTCCACGAACAGCGCCGCCCGCTCGGCCAGCACGATGGCGGTGCCCGCCGAGCCGGTGAAGCCGGTGAGCCAGGTCAATCTCTCCTCGCTCGCCGGCAGGTATTCGTTCTGCTGGCGGTCGGCGCGCGGCACCACGAATCCGTCAAGTCCGCGCCGCGTAAGCTCGGCGCGCAAGGCAGCAATGCGCGCCGGCGCCGCCGCGCGCTCGCTCGGATCGTCGAAGGACTGGAAGCGGGCCTCGAACATGGCCGGCACTCTAACGTGCTGCGCAGGGTGGGCAACGCAGGCATGCGCACTTCGCGCAGGAGACCGGCGTATCGCACCGGCGGCGGAATTTTCGTGCCGCGCGTGCGCACAATGCGGCAATGAAAATGAATCGGCCATCTAACTTTAGTTTGTGCGCCGCACTTTGCCTACTGCATAAATTGCGCCAAGATCGATCGTTAATTGTTAGTTCATGCCATGTTTACTGTTCTTTCATGCATTATCATAGTTTCTCGCAACCGCGAAATAGTATACATTGCACTGCAATAAAAAGGAGTGTGAGCGGGCACCTTCGCTGACGTTCGTTTCTGAGAGGAGAGACACATGGACGAGGTCAATATGCCGGCAGCAAAACGGCTGACAAGGGCGTTTTCACGCTCACCCTCGAGGCAATCGCCTCCTCGCAGACGCAACGGGCCGAGCGTGAGTCCGTCCAGCATGAGCATGCGGTGGCGCGTGATTTTACCTGGGAGCGCGACAACGAGAACGAGCCCTTCGGCGGCTGGTAATCAGCGCTTCCTATCGACAGGCCGTCCCGGCTATCCCCGGCCGGGGCGGTTTTGTTTCTAGTGACTAAGAATTTTTCAGCACCAGCGTGACCCAGCCATCGAGCGTAATACGACGTTCGAGCACGAAACCCTGCGCGCGGTAGATTGTGAGTACGGCATTGGCGTGGCTCGGCAGCAGGCCTGAGAGCACCATGTGCGCGCGTGGGCCGGCGAGACGGCGGAGCGGCACCGCCAACCGCAGCAGCGGACCGAGCAGGATATTGGCGAAGATCAGATCGTAAGGCTTAGCCGTCGCGATGGCGCGGGCATTGGCCCCCGCGGCGTGCACGAACGTGATCGCCGGCGCGGCGCGATTGAGCCGCGCATTGGCGCGCGCGGCCTCGACCGCGACCGGGTCGATGTCGCTGGCGATAACGCGTGCGCGCAGGATTTTCGCCGCCGCGATCGCCAGCACGCCAGACCCGGTGCCGACGTCGATAATCTTTTTAGCCCTCCCCTGAAAGGGGAGAGTCGAACCGCCGAAGGTGGTTCGGGGTGGGGCTCGTCTCCGCACCCCCACCCGGCTCGCTTCGCTCGCTATACTCCCCCTTGCAGGGGGAGGGATTGGAGAGCGCCGCCGCCGCTTCGACAATTCATCGAGCGCCAGCAAACAGCCGCGCGTGGTGCCGTGGTGGCCGGTGCCGAAGGCAAGCGCCGCCTCGATCTCGATGCCGATGTCGTTGGGTTTGACGCGGGCGCGGTCATGCGCGCCGTGCACGATGCAGCGGCCGGCGCGCACCGGTTTGAGGCCGGCGAGGCTTTGCTTGACCCAATCGGCCGGCGCGACCGGCTCGATGGTGAGTGCAGCGGCCGCCGCCTCGCCGGCGGCGATCGCGACCAGCGTGCGCAGATTCGCTTCGTCGGGCCACTCACGGAAATGGATCGCCACCTGCCATTGCCCGCCATCGCCCTCGAAGGCGGCGCAGGCGGTGCCTTCGGAGTCAAGGCTTTCGCCGAGATAGGCAGCCAGCCGCCGGGCGGTCGGCTGGTCGCAGGCCAGACGGGCGACGGTGGCGGTCATGGCGGCAATTTACAGCGGTTGGTGAAACCTCTGGCAATGGTTATGTAGAGCATGATCCCGAAAAGTGGACACCGGTTTTCGGATAAGATCATGCACAAAAGAAAGAACTAATGACCATCGATACGCCCAACGCCACCGACACCGAGGCGCTCGCGCTGGCCCGCCGCAGCGGTTGGCCGGAGGATTTGCGCGTGCTGATCGCGCGCTTTCCGCGCGAGCAATGGCAGGGCCACGCCAATCTCGGCGCGATGACGCGGTTCTGGCTATCGCGCCACGACATGTTTCGCGAACTCGCCACGATGATCCAAACGATCGAGGCGCAATTCCGTGAGGGGACGCTCTCGTCGGCGGAATTCCCGCGTCAGTTCGTGCCGCGGCTGCAATTCTTGCTGTCGCAGCTCGGCGTACATCACCAGATCGAGGATCTGCATTATTTTCCGATCTTCCGCGCCGCCGATATGCGGTTGGTGCGCGGCTTCGATGTGCTGGAAGGTGACCACCACCACATCCACGCCGATATGGCGGCGACTGCCGATACCGCCAACGCGATGCTGCGCGCGTTAACGGGTGACGCCGACGCGCTGCGCCGCTGCGGCGATGCCTACGCGGCGGCGAGCGGCGACCTGCTCAAGGGGCTGATCCGCCATCTCGACGACGAGGAAGACCTGATCGTGCCGCTGATCCTCGACCGCGGCGAAGCTGCGCTCGGCGTCGCGCATCACGGGTAGAGAGGACTAGGGCTCAGTCGCGCAATCGGGATGTCCAGGTCGCGTCCGTATTATTTCAAGTCGCGCAGCTGCCGGTAGATCCGACTTAACCAAGCAAATTGTTTTGGTGCCGGGTCATCAGGAGTTGTATCCCGTTACCAACTTTTAAATCGCATTTTGACCGATACTGCGCCGTCAGGACGGGGCTTTTTGGAGCCTTGGAATGAGAAAAATCATTGATTGCTACCGTGAAGGCAACGCTCGTGGCGTCGCCGGCGTTTGCCCAGAAACGTCACGCGATCTCGCCGCAAGTGGCAGCGGCGCAAGCTTACGCGCCAAGTGACTCTGACATTTCCACGGTTGATAGCTATACCGTGATTGTCAACGGTCAGATCGTCGGCCGCGATCCCGACCCGAATGTGCGCCTGAAGTTGCGGCGCGATCTCAAGGCCGACGCTTCCTGTTTCGGGTGCAACCACGACACCGACCCAAAGCTCGGCTTCGCGCCGGGCTTTGTACTATTTTTTAATGCCGCTTGAAATACTGCACCGCGCGCTCATGCTGCTCGGCGGCCTTGCGTGAGCTGAAGGTGCCGAGATTGCGCCGCCGGCCTGTGCGCGGATTTACTTTCCGCGAATAAAGCCGCCACTTGCGGCTGCCGAGCTTGCGGATCATGCGCGGGCCCACCGCCGCTTGCGCAACGCCGTCTGCGCCTTCTTGATGTTGGCGAGTTGCGCGCGGCGCATGGCCAGCGTCGGCTTTTCGCGCGCCGGAATCTTGCGGCGCGGCTTGGCGATGAAGCGGTCGCCGCCGAGATGGCGCGGTACCGAGCCGAGCTGCGAGAGCACCTTGCGCGCGGCCACCGTGTCGGGCGCCAGCCGCTTGCCGGCGCGGTGCGCCTCCGACTTGCCGATCAGCCATTTCTGCGTATCCCAGGAACCGTTGGCACGCCGGCCGGCGACGCGTTCGATGCCGCCGCGGCCGCCGACGTCCTGATTGCGGAAGCTGACGAAGTCGCTCTTCGCCCGCACCTGGATGTGGAAGAAGCCGCCGCGGCCGCGCGCGCCCGGCTTGGCGCGCTGCCCGCTGCTGCGGCGTTTGCGGGATTTCGGCATGGCAAACCTCCCGATTGCGCTGTTGGATATAAAGCGAAAGCGGAGCACAAGTTCCGCAACTTAGCCTTGATCTAGCACAAAGCCTTGCGCTCACCAGCCGAATGGGAAGCCGCCATAGTAGCGGCGCAGCGGGAAAAACGTCCGCTCGCGGTCATAATAGCGCGGCGGGCCGCGCGATGCGCGTGCGCGCTGCGGCCGCGCGCTGGTGTCTTCCTCGGTATAGATCGGACCCGGATCGCGCCGCGCCACCACGGCGTCGGGGATCTCGCCGGTCAGCACCACTTTGGTGTTCTTGAGGCCCTGCTCCTTCACCAGCGCGAACAGCACGGCGGCGTTCGCCTTCGCCAGCCGCACGCAGCCATGCGAAGCCGGGCGGCCGAGATGCTTGACGTCATAGCTGCCGTGGATGGCGTGGCCTTCCTGGGTGAAAAAGATGGAGTAGGGCATCGGCGCGTCGTCCCACTCGCGCGAGAAGTGGTCGCGCTCCATGCGGAAGGCCTGGAAATCGCCCGCCGGCGTGTCGTAGTCGGCCATGCCAGTCGACACCGGCCAGGCGTAGCGCTGCGCGCCGTCGACCGTGACGGTCATGATCTGGGCGGCTTTGTCGACGCGGACCAGCACGTCGGCTGAGGCACCAGTGAATACTAGCGCGGTGAGACCGGCGGCGAGCGGCAGACTTGAGGCGCGCGCATGCATGGCGAAACCCCAGCTCCGAACACGCCGCAGCATACCACGGGCGTGAGCCGGATTATGGCGGATCACGGGATTTTCAATGCTGTCAGCTGCGCCGAAATCAATGCTTCCTGGCATCCACCCGGTAGCCGACGATGGTGGCCTCGCCCAGCGCCTTGGCGGCTTCCAGCCGGTGCAGGCCCTCGATCAGCACGAAACGCTCGCCATCGGGGCGCACCTTGATCGGCACCTGCTGACCGTCCTTGAGCATGCTCTCGGCGATCTCGTCGACGCGCTTGGGGTCGAGCGTCTTGCGCCGCTCAATCGGCACGTAGATCTTGGCGACCGGGAAATTCTCGCGCTTCATCATGGCGGGGCAACAATAGCACGGCTTTGCGCCTTGCGCCGTTCGCATCGGCGCGCAATCATCCGCGCCATCGGGGCAACCAAAGGATGTGGGCTATGAATCTATCGGGCGAAAGCATTCTTGTCATTTTGTTAGTCGGCCTCATCGCCGGCTGGCTGGCCGGTCACTTCGTGCAGGGCACCGGTTACGGGCTGATCGGCGACATCGCCATCGGCATCATCGGCGCCTTCATCGCGAGCTGGCTGTTTCCGAAGCTTGGCATCCACATCGCCGCCAGCAGCCTAGTGCGCGAAATCCTCTACGCCACCATCGGCGCCATCCTGCTGCTGATCGTTTTGCGCCTGGTGCGTCGCGGCGGTCGCTGGTAGCGGCGCCAGCAATCGCTGGCGTGGCTCTTTTCCCGCGCGCGCGTCATCACCACATGCGCGGCAGCATAGAGGGACACTGCCGTCATGCCGGAGCCGCTCGTCGTCGTCATTCCGCACCGCCTCGGCAAGGATGAGGCGCTGCGCCGCCTCAAGGACGGGCTCGGCCGCGCCAAGACCGAGTTCGCCTGGCTTATCGCGCTGGAGGAGGAGACCTGGACCGGCGACCGTCTGACGTTCCGCGCCGCCGCGCTCGGCCAGCGCGCCGTAGGCTTTATCGACGTCTATGACGAGGCCGTGCGGCTCGAGCTTACGCTGCCCTGGCTGCTCGCAAAATTCGCCCATGCCGTGCAGCGCGTGATCGGGGCGAAGGGCCAGCTGATGCTGGAGAAGAAATAGCGCGCGTGGGAAGAGGGAGACGCGCGGAATTCTGCTAGCATCGCGCGTGCAAGCGACCAGCGAACGGGGTATTCATGACGACGGATCGAATCTTTTTCGCCTATATGGTGCTGGTCGGCGCCGCCGCCGGGGCGCTCCTGGTCACCGCTCCGCAACTGCAGGATTTCGCCGTCAAGCCGTATTTCTGGATCCTGATCGCAGTCGGCCTGTTCGAATTCGGGGTTTACCTGCGCGGGCACAACGCCCCGGGCACGGTGCTGGCGATGCATGCGCGGCTGATCGGCTTCGTGACCGGAATCGTGCTGATGGTCGTGATCCCGATGCTCGCCGGGGCACCGATGCGTTTTTTCTGACGGCGGCAGACGCGGTGCAGCGAACGCGCTTCCCTCCCCCCGCGTGCGGGGAGAGGGAGAAGGCGTTACTTCAGCTGCTCCGCCACCTTCTCGATGCCGGCCTTGACGCAGGCCTCGTCCTTTTCGCCGCCCGGCGCGCCGGAAGCGCCGGCCGCGCCGATCACTTCATCGCCTACCTTGATCGGCAGCGCGCCCTGGTTGGCGATCACGTTGGTGAGATGGATGAGGCCGAGCGTCGGATCGGCTTTCAGCCTCTCGACCAGCGCGCCCGAGGGCGAGCGGAAGGTGCGCGCGGTGTAGGCCTTGCGGAAGCTGTTCTCGATGGTGTGCGGCCCGGTGTTATCGCCGCGAATTTGCGCGATGATCTCGCCGTTGCGGCCGACCACGGTCGACGACACGGCGTAGCCGTTCCCCTTGCAAGTGGCGATCGCGGTCTGCGCGATGGTGACGGCCATCTCGGCCGTGATGTCCTTGTGGGCGAGCAGCTGCGCGCCGGCGGGCGCGGCCAGCAGACAACTCGAGGCGAGAGCGAGGGTGGCGAGGCGAAGCCCGGACGTTTGCATGGAAGATTCTCCCTGATGTTTTTGGCGCCGCGCCGCTGCTGCGGACGGCATCATGCAGGCTAGCGCATTTCGCGTGCCCGCGCGCGCGATGAGGCTGGGGAATAAAGGCGGGGCGCGTCCCCCGGGATGCGGTGCAGCACGAAGCGAAGCGGAGTGGTGCACCACTGATCCGGGGTCCAGCTTTCTAAGAAACCGGGGTCTTGGTTCTACACGCACCGTTTCGCTGTGCTACACGCTGCGCTGCGCCCAGGGCAGGGGGGCCTCACATAATCGGCTTGCCCCTTATATCGATCGCGTTGTCGATCTTGACCAGCACGCCGATGCCGGCCTCCGCGCCCACGTGGGTCTGCTCGCGCGGCAGCAGCATACTGAAAATCTTCTCGCGCAGCGGGCCCTGTTCGTGCAGTTCGACGCTGCCGAAAAAGCGCAGGAAGCCCGACTCCAGAACGCCGTCGCGCTGCGCCTTGAAGTTGGCGTACATCACGCACACGCGCTTGTCGTGGCCGAGGTTCTCCAGCACTGCGCGCTTGCTGCGCTCCCACCAGGCCAGGTGTTGGTCGTCGTAGACGATCATGCTGCCCTTGGGCGTGATGTTGGGCCCCTCGCGCCCGTGCGTGGCGACCAGGCAGGGATAGCCGTCATCCCAAGCGTTGCGGATCAGCGTCTTGATGGTGTCGGAGAGCGGCATGGGGGTCTTCCGGTTTGCGGGGCGCTGCTTGATGCGTTTCCCGGATGCGGTGCAGCGCGCTAGCGGTGCACCGCTGATCCAGGGTCCAGCTTGCTAGGATATCCAAACCGGGGTCCCGGGTCTGCAGCGCATCGTTTCACACTGCGTTGTGCCCGGGACACGGAAAGCTCAGTTTCCCAATTCCAGCGCCCAGTATCTCCGGCCGTTCGCCCCGGTGGCCGAGGCGATGCCGTAGGCCGACACATCGCCGCGCAGCATATTGGCGCGGTGGCCGCCCGAGCGGGCCCACATCCGGATCGCGCAGTCTTCCGTGTCGCAGCCGAACGCGACGTTCTCGGCATGCATGCCGCCGCCCAAGCCGGCGACGCGGACGCGGAAACCGGCATGGTCGAGGCGCGTACGCGCGGCCATGCTGTGGGCCTGTTCATAGGCCAAGGCGGAAAGAGTCGAACTCACGCTCAGCGCCGGCCGGCCGTGCTGGGCGCGGAAGGAATTGAGGTCGAGCGCGAGGGCGGGGGTGGCGAGGAGGGCGCAGGCGGCAAAAGCGAAGTGGACAACCATAAGGCGGCTAAACATTAGAGGTGCCTTATTCGAGGACCAGGTGGTGGTGGTGTCTTTGTCGGTTTTAACTACGGCAGCCCCAAGGATATCGGCTATCTCCGGAATTCAGTCTTCATCGGTTTTGGATGAGGGCAATTCTGCGGGCGGGTGAGCAGCGCGAAACACCTCTAAAAATTTATCGCGATCATTGAGGCGCAGAAGCACCGGATTTTCGCAGCTTGACGCCTTTCCAAAACAATACAGCATGCCGCTCCTCCAATGTTGGTAAAATGGGCGCATAATCTCCGCGGATGTAATTGGACAAAAAGTCTTTTCCGGTATCGTCGAATGTGCACATCGCAAAAATTGTATTGCACTGGTTCAATATCGTTTTTGTAACGTTTGCCGTATCGCAAGAATAGCTACACTTTGTGTAAGTCACAACCATTTGGTGTGATTGCTTTTTTGTGTCCCCTCACACCCTCTCCACAAAACTATCCACCACGCGCTTCTCTCCCGCCTTGTCGAACTTAATCGTCAGCTTGTTGCCGTCCACGGCGGTGATGTTGCCGTTGCCGAATTTCTGGTGAAACACGCGGGTGCCGACATCAAACGATGAGGCGGCGCCGGTGGATTTCGCCACCAGCTCGCCTTCGATGGTCCGTGATTTCGGGCGGCGGGCAGGGGAGGCCGCAGGCGCCCCCTCACCCGACTGGGCTGCGCCAGGTCGACCTCTCCCCGCGCGCGGGGAGAGGTGATCCGTATCTTCGTCGGCGGCTTCGTCAAAAACGCCGTCCGGCACGTAGCGTGGTTTTCCGTCTTCAGAAAACCCGCCCCTTCCTTTGCGTGCCTGCGCGCGCTGCCAGCCGGGCGTGCTGTAGCTCGAGCCGAAGGAATTCATCTCGTCGAAGCGCGAGGCGCCGTAGCCCGACATGCCGAAGCCGCCGCTGCCGCCCGCCGGCTCCTTCACCTGCACATGCGCTTCCGGCAATTCGTCGAGAAAGCGCGAGGGCATGGTCGAGGTCCACAGCCCGTGGATGCGCCGGTTAGTGGCGAAATAGATCTTGGCGCGCTTGCGCGCGCGCGTGAGGCCGACATGGGCGAGGCGGCGCTCCTCCTCCAGCCCGACGCGGCCGCTCTCGTCGAGCGCGCGTTGATGTGGGAACAGGCCTTCCTCCCAGCCGGGCAAAAACACGGTGTCGAATTCCAGCCCTTTGGCGGAATGCAGCGTCATGATGTTGACCGCCTGCTCGCCTTCGGCGCTGTCGCGGTCCATCACCAGCGAGATGTGCTCGAGGAAGCCGGCCAGGTTCTCGAAATCCTGCATAGAGCGCACCAGCTCCTTGAGGTTTTCCAGGCGGCCGGCGGCGTCGGCGCTTTTGTCGTTCTGCCACATCTCGGTGTAGCCGCTCTCGTCTAGCACGATCTCGGCCAGCTCAGTGTGCGGCATCGAGTCTTTCTTGGCGCGCCAGCGCTCGAAGCTCGCCATCAGATCGCGCAAGGCGAGCCGTGGCTTTGGCTTCATCTCGTCGGTGGCGGAAAGCGCGGCGGCGGCTTCAGCGAGCGGAATGCGCTGCTTGCGCGCATAATCGTGCAGCATCTGCACCGTCGCGTCGCCCAGGCCGCGCTTGGGCACATTGACGATGCGCTCGAACGCCAGATCGTCGGCCGGCTGCGCGATCACGCGCAAGTAGGCGAGGGCGTCGCGGATTTCCGCGCGTTCGTAAAACCGCGGGCCGCCGATCACGCGATAGGGCAGGCCGAGCTGGATGAAGCGGTCTTCGAACTCGCGCATCTGGAACGAGGCGCGCACCAGGATGGCGATCTCGTCGAGCGGATGGTCGAGGCCCTGCTCGCGCGCCGCGCGCTGCAGCTGCTCGATCTCCTCGCCGATCGAGCGGGCCTCCTCCTCCGAGTCCCAACCGCCGGTGACCTGCACCTTCTCGCCCAGCACGTCTTCCGTGCGCAACGTCTTGCCCAGACG
>DATISB010000004.1:0-16202 GCA_035469145.1 Pseudolabrys sp. | reverse complement strand
CAGGAACTCCATGTCCTGCTCGTCGGTGAGCACATAAGTGCGCACGGCATGAATGAGCGCCAGCACGGCCAGCACCGCGACAATGATGGGAGGAATGTTGAAGGCAGGTTCGCGCTTCACAAGGGTCCAAGGGCTTGCGGGAGGCCCAGTTACGCCGCTTGACCGTCTGACCGCAAGCAAACTTCGTAAGAAAAAAGGAGGGTTTTCGCCCTCCTGTAAGCTGCGCTTTGCGGGGTTGTCACATCCCCTCGCCTCCCGAGGCTCTTGCAGTCGCCGCGCCGAACGCTGGAGCTTGTCGAAGCCGGCGCATCATGTGGATCGCCGGCGACCGTAGGCGCACATCTGCGCGCCGCCTATTCGATTTACGTCTTAACATTAATTCGAATGGGCCGGCTGGCGCACGCGACGGCACGGCGCCGCGGTTGCCATCTCGCCGGAACTGCGGCCGGTGGTCGGCGCTATGGTTACCATCGGCAAGGCCACGGGCCGGGTGGTCCGTCATATTGAGGACGGCTTCGACGTCGAATTCACCCACCTGCAGCATCCCGACTTCATCGAACAAAACATCACCGGCGAATAGCGTCAGCCTTCTGTAAATGAGCTGCGTAAAATTGCGCGCATCGACGGCGGCGAAATTGCGCCTGCCGCGCCCGCCCGCCGGTATCCCCGGGTCGAAATCCAAGAACCTCTTACAGTAAACATTTCGCGCGCGGGAACCCGTGCGGCGCGCCATTGCTGCGTTTAGTCTATTAATGTCTACAATTTTAGATAAATTGTATTCTGTAAGATTTTAATTGAATTCTATTTCAAATTTTACTGTATTCGTCTCTTTTTTTAGTACAGATGTCTTCAAAGTTACTTGCTTGACTTAGCGGCGATGCAAAAATTTTGTGCGAATTATGGTCCCATCACAACGGGAAGGGGCCACAATAATGGGCTGGCATTACAAACGAATTGTGACCGGCGGCATGCTGGTCATGGCCGGCGTAGCGGTATTGGCTGCTGCGGCGGGCGGCGCGACGGCGGGCGAGCGCCTGGCCTATGGCGGACCGGTCAACCCGCACGAGCGGGCTGCCTATATCGCGGTCGGCGATGTCACGCGCGCGCCGATCGGCTGGGTCGAGTTCTGCGTCGAGTACAAGCCGGAGTGCAACACCAAGCCGTCGACGCCGCGCGACGTGGTGCTCACGCCCAAGGCCTGGTCGGACATGGTCAAGGTCAACGCCTGGGTCAACGACAATATCATGCCGATCACCGACCTCGAGCATTGGGGCGTGGTCGAGCGCTGGAACTATCCCGACGACGGCAAAGGCGACTGCGAGGACTATGTGCTACTCAAGCGGCACATGCTGATGCAGGCCGGCTGGCCGCGCGAGGCGCTGCTGATCACCGTGGTGCGCGACAAAAAGGGCGACGGCCATGCCGTGCTCACGGTCAAGACCAATAAAGGCGAGTTCATTCTCGACAACCAGGAGGCCGAAGTCCTCGCCTGGAACAAGACTGGCTACCGCTTCGTGAAGCGGCAGTCGCAATCCGATCCGAATCTCTGGGTCGCGCTCGGCGAGCCGCAGGGCGCGCCAGCCACGGTCTCGGCTCGCTGATCAAACTCTAAAAAGGAATTCGCGCTCCCGTTCACGTCCCCACCCCTCCCCGTCCCCAGACCGGGTTCGCGAGCGGCCGGCCCTCCCCCAAGGGCCGGCCGCACCCTGTTTATGGGTGCGGCACAGTTAGCCAATCCGCTTCAAGCCTTTCGCGTACTGCTGCGAGCGCCACACATAGATGTCGGCGCCGCCGCGGATCATTTCGATCATCTTCTCATCGAGCGTGCGAACCGCGCGCGCCGGCGCGCCGACGATCAGCGAATTATCCTGGAAACTCTTGCCTTCGGGCACCACACTGCCGGCGCCGACCAATGAATTCTTCCCGATCTTGACGCCGTTGAGCATGATCGCGCCCATGCCGATTAGGCTGTTGTCGCCAATCGTGCAGCCGTGCAGGACCACGTTGTGACCGATTACGCAATTACTGCCGATCACCATGGGGAATCCTGGATCGGTGTGCAGCGTTGAATTGTCCTGGATCTGCGAGCGTTCTCCCAGTTCGATCCATTCGTTGTCGCCGCGCAACACGGCGCCGAACCAGACGCTGGATTCGAGCTTAAGCCGCACGCGCCCGATCAGCGTCGCGGTCTCCGCGACCCAATATTCACCCTCGCCGGGAAATTCCGGCCTTTGTCCGTCGAGTTCATAGATTGGCATTCCCGCCTCCTGACGAGAGTGACAATCGCAACGAATTTGGAAAATTGGAAGTGGCTAGCGCATGATCCCAAAAAGTGAGCACCGGTTTTCGGAAAAGATCACGCGCGAGCTAAGCGTTCAAGAAGCCGCAGGCCTGCAATGTCATCACTAGCACTAGGCCCGACATCAGACTCCAGAAGCCGGCAATGAGCGTTGCCAGGAACACGAATTCGAATCGGCGGCCCTCCTGGCGGCGGCCGAGCAGCGTGTTGCGCATGATCAGGAACGGCGCCGCCAGCATCAGCACGGGCACCGCCGCGAAGGTCGACGGGCTGGGGCCGGCGTTGAGCAGGCCGAAGCTCGGCAGGCGGCTGGTGACGAGCTGGTAGGCCGAGCTGCACAGGCCCGCCACGGCAAAGCCGAGCGCGAGCGCCAGCAAATTTTGCATGGATTCCGGCGTCATTTCGGCCTCAACGCAATACAGGAGGCCATGTTTCGCAAAGGCAGGCCCCTGGCGCCAGCCAATCCTTAACAAATGGTAAACGCGGGAATCCGGGGCTATCGCAGCCACCGTGGCATAATCGGGCACGATTCGCGTTCAGGAATTCGAATGGCCTCTCTCACGCAAGCGCCCGCCAAGCCTCGCCGCCACCGCCATGCCGGACGCAGCCCGCTCGCTGGCCCGCTCTTGCTGTTCGCTACCGTCACGTTGTTTGCCGCCGTCTACGTCGCCTTTGTGCTGTGGCCGCGCTGGCCGGACTCAGCCGTCACGCTAGATGCGCCGTTGCTACCGATCATCGTGGCCGGCGTTTACTTCAACATCGAGCCGGCGGCGATCCGCATGCCGGTGCAGCGCCGCCCGGGCACGCTGGAGCGCGTCGACCTCGCCTATCTCTGGCCGTCGCTGACGCCGCCCGATCCCGCGCTCCGGCCGACGATGGGCGCGCCGGTCGATCCCAATGAATGGCTGTTCATCACCATCGCGGCGGGCGATGCCACGCTGCCGCTGATCGAGCGCGTGCAGACGATCTATCCGCGTTATCTGGTGCCGGAGCCGACCGCGGGGCCGGACGGGCTCACGCTGCGCAGTTTCCGCGACGGCACGCCGTATCAGGGCGAAGAGTTGGTGTTCGAGTCAGCCGCGCCCGAGCATTTCCTGGCACGTTGCTCGCGCAAGGGCGTCGTCAACTCCGGTACTTGTCTGTTGGAGCGGCGCATCGGCAATGTCGACGTCACGCTGCGTTTTCCGCGCGACTGGCTGAGCGACTGGAAAAGCGTTGCCAGCGGCATCGACCGCCTGATCGCACGGCTGCATCCATATTGACAGTTAAATGCCCGCGTCGACCAAATCCACGTCTAAAATCGGCAACTCAAAAATATAGGACTTGCGGCCTTTTTCGTTTTCCAGGAACAGCACGCCGAGAAACTCCTCGCCGATATAGACTTCCAGCGAATCCGTTTTCTTCGGACGCGTCACCACGCGGATATTATCATTGTCGAACTTGCGCCGCAGATAGGCATTGAGCGTCGGCACCGGCTGAATGCTGGGATCGCTGCCGACCTGGATGACCATCCTTAAATTGAACGAACGGTCGCCCTCTTCATCATCGACGGTCAACTCGCCGAGATCGTCCTCGCCGACAAAAACCTCGGCAGTCTCATCGTTTTTCGGCACCACGCGAATATGCGCGTTGCCGAATAGCTTCTTGAGATAGGCGTCGAGCTTCCTGACTTCAGATACGTCCACCGAACCGCTCCTTGTTGAATGCGAATTCTAGTTGCCCGATTGGACGGATCAGCGCAAGCGCTGCCGGCGTCAAATCAGCCGTCGAGCATGATGCCGTAAAGCATCTGGTCCATAGCGCGCGACGGCTCGGGGCAGCCGGCCTCGCCGACCACCTTGGCCGGCACGCCGGCGACCGTCGTGTTGTGCGGAACCTCTTTGATGACGACCGAGCCGGCGGCGATACGCGCGCAATAGCCGACTTCGATATTACCGAGGATCTTGGCGCCGGCACCGATCATCACGCCGCGGCGGATTTTCGGATGACGGTCCTCATGCTCCTTACCGGTGCCGCCGAGCGTGACGTCATGCAGGATCGAGACATCGTCCTCGATCACTGCGGTCTCGCCCACCACCAGGCCGGTGGCATGGTCGAGGAAGATGCCGCGGCCGATGCGGGCGGCCGGATTGATGTCGCACTGAAACACCGCCGAGGAGCGGCTTTGCAGATAGAGCGCGAAGTCCTTGCGGCCCTTGCCGAGCAGCCAATGCGCCAGTCGATGCGTCTGGATGGCGTGGAAGCCTTTGTAATAGAGCACCGGCTCGATGAAGCGGCTGGTGGCCGGATCGCGGTCGAACGTGGCGACGATGTCGGCGCGGAACATTTCGCCGAGTGACGGCTGCTCGTCCAGCGCGTCGCTATAGGCCTGGCGGATCAGGTCGCCGGAAATGTCGGCGTTGCCGAGCCGCTCGCTGACACGGTGGATGACCGCGGCTTCCAGCGTGTCGTGGTGCAGGATGTTCTCATAGATGAAGGTGGCAAACTCCGGCTCGCGGCGCGCGACGTCCTCCGCCTCGCTACGGATGCGCGCCCAGACCGGATCGATCTTGTCGAGGGCCTTGGCAGGCCGTGTCTGAAACTGAGCCATGGATCAATTCTCCAACGCCTCTCGAACCCCTAGATAGGTCTTTTATCACAAATTTGCAGGAGCCAAGAGGGGCGCGAAAAGCCCTAGGCGCATGGCTCAGTTGCGTTGGTTAAGGAAGTCGAGAACGCCCGCTTTGAGCACCTTATCGCCGACCGCCAGCATGTGGTCGCGGTCAGGAATATCAAGCGCACGCGCGCCCGGAATGAGGGCGGCTAATTCTAGCGCAGAGCCAGCCACTTTGTCTTCGGTCCCGACCGCAACCAGTACCGGAACGCGAATGCCGGCGACCTGCTCGCGGCTGAGCGTCTGGCGCGAGCCGCACATGCAGGCGGCGAGCGCCTTCAAGTCCGATTTAGTCTGCTCGGCGAAACTGCGGAACGAGCGGCCGGTCGGGTCGCGCACATCGGCGAGCGAGCGCGCCTCCAGCGCATCGGCGATGTTCTGCGACAGCCCGACGCCTTGGACCAGCCGAAAGCCGAGCCCGCCCAGCACGAGCGAGCGCACGCGCGCCGGATGATCCACCGCCAGGAACGCTGCGATGCGCGCGCCCATCGAATAGCCCATCAGGTCGGCGCGCTCTATGCTGAGATGATCGAGCAGCGCGCGCACGTCCTTCGCCATGATCGCGCTGTGGTAGGCGGACGGCTCATAAAGCTTGCTCGATGCCCCATGGCCGCGATTGTCGAGCGCGATCACACGACGCCCGGCGCCCGTGAGCGTCGCTACCCAGCCGGGATGAACCCAGTTCACTTCTTTGGTGGAGGCAAAGCCGTGCACCAGCACGATCGGCTCACCGGCCCCCTCATCGAGATAGGCGATCTCGACCTCGCCGTGATGGAAGCTTGGCATGGCGCCCGTTCTACCCGTACGCGGTCGTCGCCGCAAAGCGCCGCTGATTGTCGACCCGGGTTCCGCATCAATCCGCAGCGATATGGCTCTAGGCACGAGGCGGACGCCTCGCTATGGTGCCGCCGAAATCGCCACCACCCCGGCAATATAAGGGTCCCCCATGGCGGAGCACGTCGTCCCCCATTTCCATAACGATCCGGGCGTGCCGGTGATCGAGATCGGCGCCAAGGAGTTCATGTGCGTGGGCGCCACGCCCCCGTACGATCATCCGCACGTGTTCCTCGACATGGGCGAGGACAACGAGATCATCTGCCCCTATTGCTCGACGCTTTACCGGTTTGCCGCCGCGCTCGATCCGCATGCGGCACGGCCCCCGGAATGCGCATTACCGTTCATCGCCGCCGCCTGATCCAAGATCGGAGCTCTGAGCCTTGGCGTCCGCGCGTCACGTTATCGTCGCCGGCGCCGGCATCGCGGGGCTGACGGCAGCGCTAGCGCTTGCGCGCGCCGGTTTACGCGTTAGCGTCCTCGAACAGGCCGCCAAACTCGAAGCGACCGGTGCCGGCATCCAACTCTCGCCCAATGCCACCCGCGTGCTGATCGCGCTCGGCTTGCGCGATCGGCTGGCGCCATCGGTCATGCCGCCGCAGGCGATCCGCGTGATGGCGGGCGGCTCGGGCCGCGAGATCGTGCGTATTCCGCTTGGGCACGACGCCGAGCAGCGCTACGGCGCACCCTATTGGACGATCCATCGCGGCGACCTGCAAGCCGCACTCGCTGCCTCCGCGCAGACTACGATGGACATCGAAATCAGGCTCGCCACCCGCGTCGAGGACTTCGCCGCCCACGTCAACGGCATCACGGTGCAGGCGCGTTGCGGTCAGCGCGTGGTGGACGAACGTGGGTTGGCACTGATCGGCGCCGACGGCGTGTGGTCTACGCTGAGCACACAAATACATGGCCGACGCCCGCCGCGTTACCGCCATCGCACCGCCTGGCGCACGCTGGTGCCGGCCAGTGCGGTGCCGGAAGAATTCCGCGAGCCGCTGGTGCATCTGTGGCTCGGACCCGACGCCCATCTCGTGCATTATCCGGTAAAGGCGGGCCGCCTCATCAACATCGTCGGCATCGTGCACGACGAATGGAAAGAGATCGGCTGGTCAGCCGCCGGCAATCGCGCAGAAATCCTGCGCCATTTCGCGCGCTGGTCCTGGGCCGAGCAGGCGCGCGCGCTGATCGCGATCCCCGACCAATGGTTGAAATGGGCGCTGTACGACCGCCCCGCCTCGTTTCACGGCTGCGTGGGCCCGGTGACGCTGATTGGGGACGCAGCCCACCCGATGCTGCCGTTTCTCGCGCAAGGCGCCGGCATGGCGATCGAGGATGCCGCGGTGCTCGCCGACATACTGGGAAAATATCTGGATGACCCTTCCGACGCGCTACGCGCCTATGAGGGCGCCCGTTACCACCGCACCGCGCGTGCCCAACAGGCCTCCCGCCGCCAGGGCCGCATCTATGGGCTGAGCGGCCCGGAAGCCTTCGTCCGCAATCTCGCCATGCGCGCGATGGGCGGAGAAAAACTGCGCGCGCGCTACGATTGGCTCTATGATTGGCAACCGCCCGAGCGCTTTGCGAGCGAACCGACATGATGTTTCCTGCCACCGTCGCCGGCAGCCTGCCGAAACCGTCCTGGCTCGCCGAGCCGAACAAGCTGTGGCCGCAGTGGCGGCTGCAAGGTGACGATCTCGCGCAAGGTAAGCTCGACGCCACGCTGTTGGCGATGAAATGGCAGGAGGACGCCGGCATCGACATCGTCTGCGATGGCGAAATGTCGCGCCAACACTTCGTGCACGGTTTTTTGGAATTCGTCGACGGCATCGATTTCGCCCATAAGATCGAGATGGGCATCCGCGCCGACCGTTACAAAGCAATGGTGCCGGTGGTGCGCGGCAATCTCGTGCTCAAGAGCCGCGTGCATCAAGCCGAAGCGCGCCACGCCCGCGCCCATACCAAACGCCAGTTGAAGATCACGCTGCCGGGGCCGATGACGATCGCCGACACCGTTGCGGACTCCCACTACGGCGACAAGGTGAAGATGGCGATGGCCTTTGCCGCTTTGCTCAATCAGGAAGCACGCGCGTTGCAAGCCGACGGCATCGACGTTATTCAGTTCGACGAGCCGGCCTTCAACGTGTTCATGGACGAGGTTCCCAGCTGGGGCATCGAGGCGCTGCATCGCGCCATCGACGGGCTCACCTGCACCACCGCCGTGCACATCTGCTACGGCTACGGCATCCAGGCCAATATCGACTGGAAGAACACGCTTGGGCAGGAGTGGCGACAATACGAGAAAATTTTTCCGGCGCTAGCCATGAGCCGCATCAGTCAAGTATCGCTGGAGTGCATCAATTCGCGCGTGCCGATGAAGCTGCTCTCCTTGCTCGACGGCAAGGATGTCCTGGTTGGCGTCATCGACGTAGCGACCGACGCAATAGAGACGCCCGAGCAGGTCGCGCGTGTGATCGGCGAGGTGATGAAGTTTGTGCCGAAGCAACGCATCGTCGCCTGCACCAATTGCGGCATGGCGCCGATGCAGCGCGACATCGCCGAAGCCAAATTGATGGCGCTTGGCGCCGGCGCGAAGCTCGCGCGCGAGAAGTTCTCTTAGCGCCCGGCGCGGCCCATCACATCCATCAGCTCGGCGACCTTGCGGCGCTGATCGGCCTTGTCGCCGCTGCTGATCGCATGCGCGACGCAGTGCGCGACGTGGTCGCGCAAGATTTCCTCTTCCACCCGGCGCAGCGCGGCGCGCACCGCGCCGATCTGCGTCACGATGTCGATGCAGTAACGCTCGTCCTCAACCATGCGGGCGAGCCCGCGCACCTGGCCCTCGATGCGGCCGAGCCGCTTGAGCGTTGATGCCTTGCTGTTCTTGGCCATGCCGTCTATATACCCCCTGGGGGTATCTAAGACAAGAGCCCCCGGATACCACCACGAAGAGTTAAGTGCTATGTCGATGACCGCCAACCACCATCAACATGTGGCCCCGGCCTCAGGCGGCGTCATCGACCCGGTCTGCGGCATGACGGTCGATCCGGCGGCCGGCAAGCCGCGGGCCGATTACCATGGCCACACCTATTATTTCTGCTGCGCCGGCTGCCGCGGAAAATTCGTTGCCGATCCGCAGAAATATCTGGGCGCGCGCGAGCCCGAGCCGGTGGTCAAGGGCGCGACCTACACCTGCCCAATGCATCCCGAGATCCGGCAAGTTGGCCCCGGGGCCTGCCCGATCTGCGGCATGGCGCTGGAGCCGGAAATCGCCACCGCCGAGACCGGCCTTAATCCCGAACTCGCCGACATGACGCGCCGGTTCTGGATCGGTCTCGCACTCGCGCTCCCCGTGATGGTGCTGGAAATGGGCGGGCATTTCACCGGCCCGCATAATTGGGTCGACCCAACACTGTTGAATTACATTCAATTCGCATTCTCAACACCTGTCGTCCTGTGGGCCGGCTGGCCGTTTTTCGTGCGCGGCGCGCAATCGCTGGTCACGCGCAATCTCAACATGTTCACGCTGATCGGCATGGGCACCGGCGTGTCTTACGTCTACAGCGTCGCTGCAAGCTTCGTGCCCGGCATTTTCCCGGATGCCTTCCGCGGTCATGGCGGAGCGCCGGCGGTTTATTTTGAAGCTGCCAGCATGATCACCGTGCTGGTGCTGATCGGCCAGGTGCTCGAACTGCGCGCGCGCGCGGCGACTTCGGGCGCGATCCGCGCGCTACTCGATCTCGCGCCCAAGACCGCGCGCCGCGTGAAAGATGATGGCAGCGACGAGGAAGTCTCGCTCGACGCTGTCCAAGTCGGCGACCGCCTTCGCGTCAGGCCGGGCGACAAGGTGCCGGTCGACGGCGTCGTGATGGAGGGCCACTCCGCGCTCGATGAATCCATGGTGACCGGCGAATCCATGCCGGTGACCAAGGACAAGGACGCGCGCGTGATCGGCGGCACCATCAATCGCAGCGGCAGTTTCGTAATGCGCGCCGACAAGGTCGGCCGCGATACGCTGCTGGCGCAAATCGTGCAGATGGTTGCGAACGCGCAGCGCAGCCGCGCGCCGATCCAGCGGCTAGCGGATCAGGTCGCCGGTTGGTTCGTGCCGGCGGTGATCGCGGTGGCGCTCATGGCCTTTGCCACCTGGGCCACGTTAGGGCCTGAACCGCGCCTTACCTATGGCCTGGTCGCCGCCGTGAGCGTGCTGATCATCGCCTGCCCCTGCGCTCTCGGCCTCGCCACCCCGATGTCCATCATGGTCGGCGTCGGCCGCGGCGCACAACTGAGCGTACTGATAAAGAACGCCGAGGCGCTCGAGCGCATGGAGAAAGTGGACACCCTCGTGATCGACAAGACCGGCACGCTGACCGAAGGCAAGCCAAAGGTTGTGGCGGTCGTCGTCCAGCCCGGCTTCGACGAGGCGCAGGTGCTGCGCTTTGCAGCCAGCGTCGAGCGCGGCAGCGAACATCCGCTGGCGGCGGCCATCGTTGCGGCCGCCGCCGAGCGCACGATCGAACTTACTCCCCTGCGCGGCTTCGACGCGCAGGCCGGCAAAGGCGTGATCGGCATGGTCGAGGGCAAGCGGCTCGCGCTCGGCAGCGCGAAATTTCTTGCCGAGTTGAACATCGATACCGCAGCCCTTGCCCAGGAGGCCGAACGGCTACGAACCGACGGCGCCACTGCGATATTCCTGGCCGTGAACGGCAAGGTTGCCGGCGTTTTCGCCATTGCCGATCCGGTGAAAGCGACTACGCCGGAAGCACTCAAGGCGCTCGCCGCCGACGGCATCCGCGTGGTGATGCTCACCGGCGACAACCTCACCACCGCGCTCGCCGTCGCCAAGCGCCTGGGCATTTCCGAAGTTGAGGCCGAAGTTCTCCCCGACCAGAAGAGCGCCGTGATTGAGAAGCTCCGCGCCGAAGGCCGTGTGGTCGCCATGGCCGGCGACGGCGTCAACGACGCCCCGGCATTGGCCGCCGCCGATGTCGGCATCGCCATGGGCACCGGCACCGACGTGGCGATCGAAAGCGCCGGCGTCACGCTGCTCAAGGGCGACCTCACCGGCATCGTCAAGGCGCGAGCGCTATCGAAGGCGGTCATGAGCAATATCCGGCAGAACCTGTTCTTCGCCTTCATTTACAATTCCGCCGGCGTGCCGATCGCGGCCGGCGTGTTCTATCCCGCCTTCGGGCTGCTGCTGTCGCCAATTATCGCCGCCGCAGCGATGGCGTTCTCTTCCGTCAGCGTGGTTGGCAACGCGTTGCGGCTGCGCCGCGTGCGGCTGTAGGGGCTTTTCTCCGCTCGTCCCCGCGCAAGCGGAGACCCAGCACAAGAACAGAATCTGCGACTGTGACCCTGGATTCTCGCTTGCGCGGGAATGAGCGGAATAGGCGTCGTCAATGAATGGCGCTGTCACTCGCCGGTGCGGCGGAATTATCGGCGCCCGGCACGAAATCGCATTTCCTTTCGGCCGCGGCGGCCCGCAAATTCTTCATCTGACCGCGCGTCGTGGCGTATTCGGTCCCGTAGGCGGCGTCAGCGATTATCCGCCCGCCGGTGTCGGTGCTGGCTTTCGCCATCAACTGTTCCAGTTCTTTTTGGCGCGCCTGGGTAGTTTTCGCGGTTCGCGCTATATCGTCGCAGGTGAAGAGCACGTAATTGCCGGGCGCGACCAGGAAAGACGAGAGACTGTCATCCGACATGGCGCAAGCAGAGAGCCACATGCCCGCGATCGTGGCCGCGGCGATCGCGCGCCCATTGTGCCCGGCGTTAGGTTTCGGATTCGGCATTGACCCGCGCTAGGTCTAGTTCGTGTGGACAGTCGTCATCGAGAGTGGCCGCAATTTCAATTGGAAGCTTTCGATTGCCACGTCGCTCAGTTTAACTCGCCATCCCGCGTTCATTTCACCTGTATGCGATTTAGGTAATCGATGACCGCCAAGATGCGACTGTGAACCACACCTTCTGGAGATGCCGGAGGCGAATATATATAGTCGTCGGCTTGTTTTAACTTATACGCTTGCGGTGGCCTGTATCGGTACCCCCAAATCGGCATTTCACGCGAGCCATGGCTGCTGATCGATGTTCGCCCATCGATAACTTCGTACACCGCATTGACGGGAAACACGCCGTTGTTGTTCTTGGTGAGCACCGTTAGGTCAGTGGGTGTCGCTTTCAGCGCCGCACTGAACACTCCCTTTCCCTTTCCATCCGCGCCGTGGCATGCAGCGCAACTGGATTGATATTCTATTTTGCCAACATCGGTGTCTTGCGCAAGTGCGCACGCACCGAACCCAATGACCGCGCTGGTAATTATTGCCCAGTTAACAGCTGCTTTTTCCATCATGCGCTCCTGTCGGTGTTTCCGAGACACTAAGCCGGCACTTAGCTCCTTACTTCTTGCAAATGATAAGAGCATTTTTCGATTGGCCCCCGCGTAAAACGAAAAACAATCAGTCGCATTTTTTGTGAGCCCGCGAAGATCAGCGGTAGTAGATGTCGAAATGAAACATTTGTAGCACAATCCACCCTACCAGAAGCAATATCGAACCAACTCCAAGTATTGTCTTCAGCAACAATTTTTCGATGGATACCAGCCGCATATGAATGCTTTCATCTCGGTGAAGTGGACTCCACATTCCGCAATGGCGACAAAAGTGATCAGTGAGAGCGATTTCCCCCCGGCATGACCAACACTGATGCGCCGTTGTCGCACCCTTGTTCGTGCCGCGTGTCATGAAATTCATGAGATGGCGTTCCATTACGCGAGAACATTTCGCCCAATTCATCAATCTACTTCACCATTCGAAAACGCATTGACTTGGATCAATGATGCGCTTCGCCGATTTCATCGTGGTTGGCTGTTGTTAATGATGCCATGAGGGGATCATCAGCTTTGGTGCGGATACCAGGATTCGAACTCGGACGTGACTACGCCCAAGGGATTTTAAGTTTTTTGCCTCTGCCATTCCGCCACGTCCGAGCGTTGCATAATCACCCGCAAAGCTGAATAACTCTCGATGTCACGTAACCGTGACGTGATTCTAACGGCTTCCGCTGCGAGATTGTGAAAATCAAACCACTGTTTAAGCCGGAGTCTTCGATGCGCAAACAACAAACTGTCGACCATCGTCGTCGCGCGCTGCTGGGCGTGAGCGGCGTACTGATGCTGGGTGCAATTTTACAACCGGCGCGCCTGTGGGGTCAGGGCGGCTCCCCGGCGAAGATCGGCATCATCGGGTCGGGTCACATCGGCGGCACGATCGGTGGCTTGTGGGTCAAGAAAGGTCACCCGGTGACGTTTTCCTCGCGCCATCCGGAAGAGTTGAAAGAGATGGTGACGAACCTCGGCAGCCTCGCTCAGGCCGGCACGGTCGAGCAGGCGATCGCCTTCGGCGAGGTCTTATTCATCGCCGTGCCCTACGGCGCGATCCCGCCGATCGGCAAGGAGCACGCCGCGGCGATGCAGGGCAAGGTGATGCTCGACGCCTGCAATGCGACGGCGGCGCGCGACGGAGCCATCGCCGATGAAGTCGAGCAAAACGGCATCGGCGTCACCTCGCAGAAATATCTCCCCGGCACCCGGCTCGTGCGCGCCTTCAACACGATGTCGTACATGATCTTCGCGCGCGAGGCGAACCGCCCCGATCCCAAGCTTGCCATACCGATTGCCGGCGACGATCCACAGGCCGTGCAAATCGCCGCCGGTCTCGTGCGCGATGCCGGTTTCGATCCGGTCATCGTCGGCAAGCTGGCCGACGCGCACCGCTTCCAGCGCGGCCAGCCCGGCTACGGCCAGCCGGTGTCGGCCGCCGAACTAAAGCAAAAACTATCGCTGCCATGAGCGTTCTTGAGCGCTGGCTCGCCCGCGTCATGCCGGCGACGGCGCAGGAGCGGGCGGCAGCGCTGTGGTCGTTCGCGTATTTCTTCGCGCTGCTGGCCGGCTATTACGTCTTGCGGCCACTGCGCGATCAGATGGGTATCGCCGGCGGCGTGAAGAATCTGCCTTGGCTGTTCACCGCCACCTTCGTCTCGCTGCTGGTGGCGCAACCGCTGTACGGCGCGCTGGTTGCAAGACTGCCGCGCGTGCGCTTCATCCCCATCGTCTATCATTTCTTCGTGGCGAACATTCTCCAGTTCTGGGCGCTGTTCACATTCAACATTGAAACTGCCATCACGGCGCGGGTGTTTTTCGTTTGGGTCAGCGTGTTCAATCTGTTCGCGGTCGCGGTGTTCTGGTCGTTCATGGCCGACTTGTTCACTTCCGAGCAGGGCAAGCGGCTGTTCGGATTCATCGGCGCCGGCGGCACGGCGGGCGCGCTGCTCGGTCCGATCATCACGATTTGGCTTTCGGTTCCGCTCGGTCCGGTTAACCTGCTGATCGCAGCCGCGGTGTTGCTGGAAGTGGCAGTCTTTTGTGTCTATCGTCTCGAGCGTGCGGCTAAGGTCCACGCTGGGCCGCCGCTCGCGACACAAAAGATCGGCGGCGGCGCGTTCGCAGGCCTCACCGAAATGATGCGCTCGCCTTTTCTCCTGGGCATCGGGGCCTGGGTGGGCCTGCTGTCTTATGCCGCGACCATTGTCTATTTCGAGCAGGCGAATATCGTTTCCGATGCGGTCAAGGGCGCCGGCTTTCAAACGCGTATTTTCGCCAGCATCGATCTTGCCGTCAGTCTGCTGACGCTGGCGACGCAACTGGTGCTCACCGGCCTGTTGCTCAAGCGCATCGGCACCGGTTTGGCGGCGGCGGCGCTGCCGGTCGTCTACATCGTGGGATTTGCCGTGCTGGCCGCAATGCCGACGCTGATCGTCGTCGTCACCCTGCAAGTCGTGCAACGCTGGATGAACTTCGCCATCGCCAATCCGGCGCGTCAGGTGTTCTTCACGGTGGTCAGCCGCGAGGAGAAATACAAGGCGAAAAATCTGGTCGATGTGGTCGTCTATCGCGGCTCCGACGCGGCGTCTGGCTGGATCTTCGACACCATGCAAGCGTTGGGACTGAAGCTCGGCGCCATCGCCCTGTGCTCGCTGCCGATTGTCGCCGGATGGTCTGTGCTATCGTTGGCGTTGGGACGCGCGCAGGAAAAGCGTGCTGCGCAGTCCGTCACGAATGCTGTGCCAGAGATCTAGGATGAAAACCTTCATGACACGGCGTGAATTTGCTGCATTGGCCGGTGCCGGTCTGTTGGCGCGGCCGGCTTGGGCGCAAACGGATCAGCCGCTCCTCACCCGCGCCATTCCCAGCAGCGGCGAGCGCGTACCGGTGGTCGGTCTCGGCACCGCCAGCATTTTCAATACAGCGGACGAGGCGACCCGCCAAAAAGCGGCGACTGTCGTAAAATCTTTGGTCGCCAATGGCGGGCGGATCATCGATACCGCGTCGACTTATGGCGATGCCGAAATCGTCATGGGTGATGAAATCGCCGCTTCCAGGCTGCGCGACAAGATTTTCATCGCCACCAAGCTGGAAGCGCCCGACGCCGCCGAACTCAAGCGTTCGCTGGCCCGTCTCAAGACCGCGAAAGTCGACCTGCTGCAATTGCACAATGTGCGCGACCGCAATCAGTCTTTGGCCCGGTTCAGAGAGTGGAAGGCGCAAGGCGTGTGCCGCTACTTAGGCATAACGTCGACCTACCACGGCGATTTCCCGGCGATCGAAGCGGCGCTCAAGCGCGAGAAACCGGACTTCGTGCAGATCGATTATTCGCTCGACGATCGCGAGGCCGAAAAACGCATCCTTCCGCTGGCGGCCGAGGTGCAGGCCGGCGTGTTGACGGCCCTGCCCTTCGGCCGCAGCCGGCTGTTCCGAGCGGTGCGTGGCAAGGCGCTGCCCGACTGGGCTGGAGGATTTGCCGGCAGTTGGGCGCAGTTCTTTTTGAAATATCTGCTGGGCGATCCGCGCGTGACCGCAGCCATCCCCGGCACCGGCGATCCAGCGCATATGATCGACAATCTCGGCGCCATGCGCGGCCGGCTCCCCGATGCAAACGAACGCAAGCAAATGGTCGCGTTCGTCGAAGCGCTGTAACCGCGGCTTGGTAAATCTTTGCCTTGGTGCGGACGCCGGGAAACCAGCGTCGCAACTCTAAGCTTTTGTATCATCTAGACTAATTTCCGGCATGCCTGCCGTTTGTGTAGCGCTTCGTGTAGTGGCCGTGGATACAGGCCAGTGAGCGCGGGCGTGAACGTCATCCCCATTATTGATATGCTACTCGTTAGCGCACATGAGGGATATATGGCCCGGCAGCAGATGTAATTGGATCAGCAGTGTACGACAGATCATCCCCATTCACCGTTACATTGGTTTTTCTTTCTGATCCCTCCCAGTTCGGAAAGCTGCACCGCTCGACCTGCCAAGTGACGGTGTGCGCTGACTCATCTACAACGTAGGTTCCGTAAAATGTGATGGTACCC
>DATISB010000003.1:0-3837 GCA_035469145.1 Pseudolabrys sp. | reverse complement strand
GCGGCGCCTTGACGCTGTGTCCAGCCGAGCGAAGCGCCTGGGTTAAACCGAGTAGCGCATGTCAGGGGAGGCGTCATGCTAAACAGAGCCATTCTGCCCATTCTCGCGGCCACGTTGCTGTGCTGCGCATCGGCGGCCTGGAGCCAGCCGGCGCCGCAAATCTTCCCGGAAGGCCCTGGCAAGGATATCGTGGTTGCGACCTGCGGCGGCTGCCATGCCATCAATCGTCTGCGCGCGGGCTATACGCGGCTGGAACATGCTCCAGCACATGATGCAGAACATGGGCGCACCTATCGTGCCGGAGGATTGGCCGACGGTCACCACCTACCTCATGAAAAACTTCCCGGAAAAGCCGCGGCCGCCGGCGATCATGATTGCCGGCCCGGTTCAGGCGACGATCAAAATGTGGGACGTCCCGACCGTCGGATCGCGTCCGCATGATTCACTGGCGACCAGGGATGGCGCGATCTGGTGGGCCGGACAGCTTTCCAACAAGCTCGGACGGATCAATCCCAAGACCGGCGCCATGCGGGAATACAGCCTGAATACGCCGCACAGCGGTCCGCACGGCCTTAAGGAGGACAAGGCCGGCAACATCTGGTTCACCGGCAACGTTGCTGGCTTCATGGGCAAGCTCGACCCGAAAACCGGACTGACCACTTAATACCAATTGCCGGGTCCGGCGGTCAAAGATCCGCACACTCTGGTGTTCGATCACGACGGCATGCTGTGGTTCACGGTGCAGCAGGCCAACATGGTCGGCCGGATCGATCCCGAGACCGGCGAGGTGAAGCTCGTCATCTCGCCGACGCCGAAGTCGCGGCACTATGGGATGGCGGTGAATTCGAAAAACGTCGTGCACTTTGTCGAGTTCGGCATCAATAAGATCGCCACCATCAACAGCCAGACCATGGCGATCAAGGAATACGCCCTGCCCGACCCAGGCGCGCGCCCGCGCCGCATCGCGATCTCGCCGGACGACATGATTTGGTACACGGATTTTGCGCGCGGCTTTCTCGGCCGCCTCGATCCGGCGACCGGCAAGGTCAGCGAATGGCAATCGCCAAGCGGGCCCATGTCCAAGCCGTACGGACTTGTCTTCACCGGGCGCGCTCTGGTACAGCGAATCCTTCGCCAAGCCGAACACGATCGTGCGCTTCGATCCCAAGACGGAAAAATTCCAGAGCTGGGCGATCCCAGGCGGCGGCGACATCTTGCGCAACATGGATGTGACGCCGGACGGCAACCCGGTGACCGCCAATAGCCTGGCCAATCAAGTGGGGCTGGTCAAAGTTAAATAAACTGGACGAGGGCGTGTCGTCATAAATCGAGGTTACTGAGCAACGATCGGTCAATGTCCGCTCTGCCCCCAAAAGCGGACGCTCGACCGCAGTCGTGGAATGTCCGCTAATGTGCCAAGAACAGGCATTTGGCCGGCGTGCACGCCCCACCACCGATACGTTGTGGATTTCCGCAGCCCTGCCCGCGCCGCGGCTAATTGATCAGTCCGGCGTGCACCATCGCTTCGCGTACGGCAGCTTGCGCCTTTTCGCTCGCCGGCACCATGGGCAGCCGCACCGTATTGGCGCATTTGCCGATGAGCGACATGGCATATTTGATCGGCGCCGGGCTCGTTTCGACGAACAGATTGATGTGCAACGGCGCCAGCTTGTCCTGCAGCTTGAGCGCGGTCTTGAAGTCGCCCTTCAGGCACGCGCTCTGGAATTCGGCGCACAGCCGCGGCGCCACATTCGAGGTCACCGAGATGCAGCCATGGCCGCCATGCGCCATGAAGCCGAGCGCGGTGATGTCTTCTCCGGACATCTGGTTGAAATCCTCGCCCATCGCCGCGCGCTGCTGCGATAGGCGCGCCATATTGGCGGTGGCATCCTTGACGCCGGCGATGTTCTTGCATTCGAACAGCCGCTTCATGGTATCGACCGACATGTCGACGATGGAGCGGCCGGGAATGTTGTAGATGATGATCGGAATGCCGATGGCGTCGTTGATCGCCTTGTAGTGCTGGTAGAGCCCTTCCTGGGTCGGCTTGTTGTAATAGGGCGTCACGATCAGCACCGCGTCGGCGCCCGCCATCTCGGCGTGCTTCGACAACTCGACTGCCTCGGCGGTCGAGTTCGAACCGGCGCCAGCGACCACCGGTATCCGGCCGTCGACCTGGTCAACGCACCACTCCACCACCTGCTTGTGTTCATCATGACTAAGCGTGGGGCTCTCGCCGGTGGTGCCGACCGGCACCAGCCCGTTGGTGCCCTCGGCGATCTGCCAGTCCACCAGGTTGCGGAACGCCTTTTCGTCGAGCGCGCCGTTCTTGAACTGCGTGACCAGCGCAGTGAACGATCCACGGAAGCTCGTCTTGGCGGTCATGGCACGACTTCTCCACAGGGGGGACTGGGCGCACTCCATAGATATCGGGTCGCCGCCACCGATGAAAGCCCTCCCATCAAATAGGCCCATGAATTGGCTTGATAAATAGGGTCCCGCCCCGCTTTTGCCCGGCTTGCGGTCTAGCCTGGGTTTATAGTGATTTTGGCTATCCTTTCGGCCGCGATATTGGCCTAATGGGAGGTACCGGGCGGCCGTTTCGAGTCGGTGCCCAGAACCCGCCCGACGACCGGACAAGGGGTTGAATGAAAGCGATTATACAGAACCGCCGGGGTATGGCCTTAGGCTTGGCCCTGGCACTTGCGACGGCTGGCGCTTTTAGCGCCCAAACCGCTATGTGCGCGCCCAAGAAAGTTCCCGCCGCTCAGTCCAAACCGGCCATCCATGTGGCTAAACGTCCAGCCGTGCAGGTGGTCCGGCATGTCCCGCTGCCTCGCAAACGGCCGCTGCCGGCCGCCGACGCAGCAGCCCCCGTGCCAAGCAAGGTGGCCATACGCGGGCCGGTGACTGCGAGCACCGGCTTGTTCACTTCGGTGGCGCACCCGCTGTCCGAGCGCTTCGAGCCTGCACCCGCCGCCGCCGTCTCGCCGGACGATATCGCCGCAGTGAAACGCGTGATCGAGGCCACCCGCAAGGGCAAGGAAGCCGACGCCGATGCCACGCTGAAAAGTATCAGCGATCCGGTCGCCCGCAAGCTCGCCGAATGGGCGATCCTGCGCAGCGATAATACCAGACCGAGTTTCGAGCGCTACGCCGCCTTCGTGAAGGCCAATCCGAGCTGGCCGCACGCGCCGCTGTTCCGCCGCCGCGCCGAGAATGCGCTGTGGAACGACGGCGTCAGCGACGCCGCGGTGCTCGCCTTTTTCGCCAACCATACACCGCGCACCGCCAAGGGCCGCTACATGCTGGCGCGCACGCTGCTCGCCAAGGGCGACCGCGAGGGTGCCGCGGCGCTGGTGCGCTACGCCTGGCGCCACGAGGATTGCAGCGCCGACGCCGAGAGCAAGGTGCTCGAGATGTTCGGCAGCATGCTTACGCGCGCCGACCACAAGGTGCGCATGGAGCAGCGCTTCTATGCCGACGACGTCGAAGCCGGCATGCGAGCCGCCAACCGGCTCGGCGGCGACGATCTGGCGATCGGTCTCGCCCGCGCGGCGGTGATCAAGCGGCTGACCAACGCCAAGGCGCTGCTCGACGCGGTGCCGGCGAATGCGCGCCAGGATCCCGGTTACATTTTCTCGCGCGTGCAATGGCTGCGCAAGGACAACAAATCGGAAGAAGCCGGCAAGCTGATCCTCACCGTGCCGCAGGACCCGTCCGTGCTGGTCGACCTCGACCAATGGTGGCTGGAGCGGCGTATCCTGGTGCGCAAGCTGCTCGACGACAACGACCCGCAGACGGCCTACCGGGTCGCGCGTGATGCCGCCCCGCCGC
>DATISB010000002.1:0-26513 GCA_035469145.1 Pseudolabrys sp. | reverse complement strand
GGACTTCCAGCTCGAGGCCTTTCCCTTCCGCATGACCGCGCTGAACATGGCCAAGCACCGTAACAATCCGAACTTCGCGTTCTGGAAGATGATCAAGGAAGGCTACGATCATTTCGAAGCCACCCACCAGGAGCCGAAGGTCGCGGTCTGCGAGAAGCGTTACGTATTCGACGCGGTGCCGCCCGAAAATGCTTCGCGGCCGCCGGCGTTCAATGCGCGCGGCCAATGCCCGGCATTCCGGCTCGACCCGACCATCGCCGACGCGGTGCTCGAACACAGCCGGCAAGAGCAGTATCAGATGGCCAACTATATCGCGCGAGATGTCGCGACCGTGCCGTTCCGCGTCGGCGACGGCGGCATGAACCCGGTGTTCGCGGCCAAGCTCGCCACGCATAATACACTCGACAATAACGGCCGCGTCTATCAGGTCGCCGGTAATTCGCAGGCGCCCGGCGCGTTGCCGCGCGCGCCCAAGCCGCCGCTCGTGACTGCCGAGTCGGCGCGGACCAGCCAGCCCGTGGTGATGGCGAGCGTGCCGATGCCGCAGCCAGCGCCGCAAGCCAGGGAAGGCGAAGCGCCTCCGGAGAAACCGAAGTCGATCGCCGGATTGCTGGGCAATCTGTTCAGCGGTTCGCCGGCGCAGGCTAGGTCGACCGAGCCGGCGGAGAGCCAGACAGTCGCCTTGCGCAGCAGCAATACCGAAATGGCCGCCAAGCCGAAACGCGCCATCCCGGTGCGTACTGCCTCGGCGCCGGCCGTCCCGCATGCCAAGCCGCAGGACGCCGCGCCCACCGAGCCGACGGCGGTGGCGAAAAATGCACCGGCTCCGGCGCCGGCCGCGCAGCAAGCCCGCAAGGACGACAAGTCGCCCGCGCCAGAAATGCGCACCGCCTATTCGTCGCCGCCGCCCTCGAACAACAACGGTTTGTTGCAGGGCGCGCAGCCGGTGGTTCCGGCGGGCTCGTTCGAGAGCCGCTGGACCGCGCTGCGCTAAGCCGCGCCCTTCGGGCGCGAGGCGGACGACGCATGGACTGCTTCGTCTACGTTCTCGGCACCCGCAGCAAAACTCGCCACCTCACTTATGTCGGCTGGACAAGCGACGTCGCGCGGCGTCTGGCGCAGCATAATTCCGGCAAGGGCGCACGCACGACGCGCGGACGCGTCTGGATGCTTCTGCATTCAGAACGTTGCAGGAGCAAGCGCGCCGCGATGAGCCGCGAGTGGCATCTCAAGCGCGACCGCGCATTCCGCAAAAAGCTGGCGCAGGCGCTGAAAGGCGAACGCGCCCGATGAGCATTTTCAAAGAACCGAAGATCGACTGCCACGTCCACGTGCTCGATCCGATCAATTTCCCGTATGGCAAGGAAATCGAATACAGGCCGTCCGGCCCGGAGGTCGGCACGCCATCGCAGCTTCGCCAAGTCATGCAGACTTACGGCGTCAGCCACGCGCTGCTGGTGCAGCCGAATTCCGGCTATGGCAGCGACAACTCCTGCATGCTCGATACGATCGCGCGCGGCGGCGGCCGCTTCAAGGGCATCGCCATCATCGATTTCGACGCCGACCTGGCGGCTTTGCGTGAATTGAAAGCCCAAGGGATCGTCGGCGCGGCATTCAACCCGACCTTCCACGGCATCGACTACTACAAGCGATCCCCCGGTCTGATCGGCAAGCTCGCCGAGCTCGACATGTTCCTGCAAATCCAGAGCGAGCACGACCAGTTGTCGCTGTTCGTGCACTGGATCGAAGCCATGCCGATCCGCGTACTGATCGACCACTGCGGGCGCCCGACGCCGGAAGCAGGACTAGACCAGCCCGGCTTCCAGGCGTTGTTGCGGCTCGCCGCTACCCAGCGGGTCAGCGTCAAGCTATCCGGCTATTCGAAATTTTCGCGAAGGCCATACCCGTTCGACGACTGTTGGCCATTCGTGCGGGCCATTGTCGACGCTTTTACGCTCGAGCGCTGCCTATGGGCTTCGGATTGGCCGTTCTTGCGCGCGCCGCAACGGCAGGACTACGGCCCGCTAGTCGAATTGGCCGAATTGCTGTTCCCCGATCCGGCCGAGCGCCGCACACTGTTCTGCGATACGCCGCGCAGCTTGTTCGGCTTCGGCGACGGTGGCACAACGGTACGCACTTAAGTCAACAGGCCTTGTTCGATCGCCTTGATCTGGAGTGCCAGATAGCGCGAGAAGATCCGGCACTGCGCCAGGCTGCCGGCGGTAAACCACAATCCCGGCTGCATGGTGCGTCGCCACATGTTACGCAGTTCGCCGCCGTCGTCGAAACCCCAGACCGGCCCAATCTTATCGGCGATGGCGTCGCCGAGATAAGCGCGCACGGTGTTCTGCTGATTCTTGTAGCCGGTCGCCAGCACCAGCAAGTCGGCAAGCATCACGCGGCCGTCGCGCAGCCGTGCGCCCTGCGCGACGAACTTTTCGGTGTCGGCGTATTGCAGCAGTTTGACTTGGCCGGAAATGATCAGGTCGGAACAGCCGACATTGAAATAATAGCCGCCGCCGCCGCGCAAATACATCATCTGGAAGCCAGTCTCGTCCTCGCCGAAGTGCAGCCGGAAGCCGCGCTTCTCGAGTGCGTCGAGCAGCGCCTTGTCGACTTCGCGGCCTTTGGCGGTCGACAGCTGATAGGAGCGCTACAGGACCGGATAAGGAAACGAGGTCGCCAGCAGGTCGCAGTCCTCGAACGGGATGCCTTCGGAATAGATCGCGTACACGCTCTGCGCCTCTTTCAGGCTGACGACGTAAGTTCGGCTGCGCTGGATGATCGTGACGTCGGCGCCGTGCGCGTGCAGTTCCTGCGCCACGTCATGGGCTGGTACCGGTGCCCAACGCCAGGGCGTTGCCGCCCTTCCATTGCGCGGCGTTCTTGAAATCGCCGGAATGCACGACAGTGCCGGCGAATGCGTCGAGCCCGGGCAAATCAGGCGTATAGGGAATGCTACTGACGCCGATCGCGAAGATGAGATGACGTGGGTACATCACGCGCTCGGTTCCATCCGAGCGGCGCAGCGTGATGTTCCATTGCCGGCGCGCATCGTCATAGCTGCCGGCGATGAGCGCGGTGCCGGTCCAGAAATTCAGCTCGAGGACGTCGACGTAAGCCTCGAACCAGTTCGCCAGCATATCCTTCGGTATATAAACCGGCCAGGTCGGCGGGAACGGCATATAGGGCATGTGGTTGACGTGCACTTCATTGTGCAGCGTCAGCGAATGATAGCGCTTGCGCCAATTGTCGCCGATCCGTTCATGTCGGTCGACAATCAGCGTGTCGAGACCGAGCTGATGCAGCCGCGCCGCGATGGAGAGCCCGGCCTGACCGCCGCCCACAACAAGCACCGCCGGATCGCGGTCGGTGTAGGCGCGCTGCTTGGCGAGACGTTCGGACCAATTTTCGGCGCCGAAGTCGCGCATCGAGTCTGGTTCCGCGCGGCGATTGAATTCTTCTTCGTAGCCCCTGAGTTCGTGCAGGTTCGTATTCAACGTCCAGGCGCGCAGCCGGCCTTGGCCATCATTGACGAGGCGGAGAATGCCGTTAGCCGGGCCAAATGCCGTCGCGAATTCGAAGATTGCTTCAATGCATTCGGTGCCGGCGCGGCTGACCCGGCGCGGCGGCGTAGGCCGCGGCGGAATGCGGAAATTCGCAGATTTCGTGTGGGCCAGCATCTGGCGCAGCGTCGCTTTGATCGCCGGCCGTCCGGCCATAGTCTGGATGTTCCAGGTAAAAGCCAGCACGTCGTGCCAAAGTCCGTCGGCCAGGAACAACGCCGCCGCCGCGGCGTCGCGCGATTGCAAGGCGGCCTCGAATGCCGCGAGCCAGCCTTCCGCATCGGCCTGCGGCGTATGGCACGGGCGATCGTCGACCAATGTCATCGGCAAATACTATTGCAACGCCGCCGCTTGCACCATGCGCGCGATGCGGCGATTGTTCACGCTGCAAAAATAAACGCCGGCAAAGCCAGCGTTTCTTCAGGTCGGACTATCGGCGCCACGCTGCCGACTAAGCGTATTTGCCGTGGCAATGCTTGAACTTCTTGCCGGAGCCGCAGGGGCACGGCTCGTTGCGGCCGACTTTGCCCCAGCTCGCGGGGTCGTTCGGATTGCGCTCGGCTTGTGCAGCACTTTGCGCACCATTGCCGTTGCCAACCAGCATCGGCGCCAAAGCGGGCGCCATCTCGTCCTCGCCGGTGGCGGGGTCGACCTTGTGAGCTTCCATGTAGGGAAGCTTGCTGGGCTCTTCTGCCGGCGGCTGCTGCACGATCTCCACGCGCATCAACTGTCCGGTGACCGCCTCGCGCAGGCGCGCCATCATCGCTTCGAACAGGCTGAAGGCCTCCGCCTTGTATTCATTGAGCGGATCGCGCTGGCCGTAGCCGCGCAGGCCGATCACCTGGCGCAGGTGCTCGAGCATGACCAGATGCTCGCGCCAGAGATGGTCGACCGTCTGCAGTAGGATCGACTTTTCCACGTAGCGCATGACGTCGGGGCCCCATTTGGCCACCTTGCCCGCCATGTGTTCGTCGGCGCGGCGCTCGATGCGTTCGAGCACTTCCTCGTCGGCGATGCCTTCTTCCTTGGCCCAGTCCTTCACCGGTAGATCGAGCGTGAGCACTTCGCGCAGCGCCGTGTCGAGGGCGGCTACGTCCCACTGCTCGGCATAGGCGTGGGCGGGAATATGCTTGGCGACCAGATCCTCGATCACCGAATGGCGCATGTCGGCGATGGTCTCGTCCACCGCCTCGTCGCGCATCAGGTCGAGCCGCTCCTTGAAGATCACCGTGCGCTGATCGTTCATCACGTTGTCAAACTTGAGCAGATTCTTGCGGATGTCGAAGTTGCGCGCCTCGACCTTCTGCTGCGCCTTCTCCAGCGCCTTGTTGATCCACGGGTGGATGATCGCCTCGTTCTCTTTTAGGCCGAGCTTCTGCAGCATGCCGTCGAGCTTGTCGGAGCCGAAGATGCGCATCAGGTCGTCTTCCAGCGACAGAAAGAACTTGGAATGGCCAGGGTCGCCCTGGCGTCCGGAACGACCGCGCAACTGGTTGTCGATGCGACGGCTCTCGTGCCGCTCGGTGCCGAGCACGAACAACCCACCGGCGGCGAGCGCCTTCTGCTTGAGGCGAGCCACCTGGGCGCGGATCTCATCGGCGCGCGGGCTTTTTTCTCGCTCGCGCGGATTCTCGATGTCGGCGATCTCCTGGCGGATACGCATGTCGGCATTGCCGCCGAGCTGAATGTCGGTGCCGCGGCCGGCCATGTTGGTGGCGATGGTGATCGCGCCCGGCACACCGGCCTGCGAGACGATAAACGCCTCCTGCTCGTGGTAGCGGGCGTTGAGTATGGCGAACACCTTGGTCTTGGTGGCGCCGTCGTCGCCGGAATAAAGTGCGGCAAAGGCGTTGGGATCGGTGAAGTCGTGCGCCTCCCAGCCGGCCTCGCGCAGCATTTCGGCAAGCTGCTCGGATTTCTCGATCGACGTCGTGCCGACCAGCACCGGCTGACCGCGCAGCTTGCAGTCCTCGATCAGCAAAATGATCGAGCGGTATTTCTCCTTGGCGGTACGATAGACCTCGTCGTCGTCGTCGATGCGCACCAGCGGCATGTTGGTCGGCACTTCCAGCACGTCGAGGTTATAGATATCGAGGAACTCGTCGGCCTCGGTGAGCGCCGTGCCGGTCATGCCGGCGAGCTTCTCGTACATGCGGAAATAATTCTGGAAGGTGATCGAGGCGAGCGTCTGGTTTTCCGGCTGGATCGGCTGATGCTCCTTGGCCTCTAACGCCTGATGCAGCCCTTCCGAATAGCGCCGGCCCGGCATCATGCGGCCGGTGAATTCGTCGATGATCACCACCTCGCCGTTGCGCACGATGTAGTCCTTGTCGCGCTGAAACAGTTTGTGCGCGCGCAGCGCCTGATTGACGTGGTGCACGACGGAGACGTTCTCGACGTCGTAGAGCGACTCGCCCTTGAGTTGGCCGGCCGTGCGCAGCCGCTGCTCGAGCTTCTCCATGCCGGCTTCGGTCAGCGTCACCGTGCGCTGCTTCTCGTCGACCTCGTAGTCGGTCTTATCGAGCAGCGGGATGTAGGTATCGATGGTGTTGTAGAATTCGGAGCGGTCGTCGAGCGGACCGGAGATGATCAGCGGCGTGCGCGCCTCGTCGATCAGGATGCTATCCACTTCGTCGACGATGGCGTAGATGTGCCCGCGCTGGACCATGTCCTCCATGCGGTACTTCATGTTGTCGCGCAGATAATCGAAACCAAGTTCGTTATTGGTGCCATAGGTGACGTCGCAGTCGTAGTTCTTCTTACGCTGCTCGTCGTCGAGTCCGTGCACGATGACGCCGACGCTGAGGCCGAGAAAACCGTAGATTTGCCCCATCCATTCAGCGTCGCGCTTGGCCAGGTAGTCGTTGACGGTGACCACGTGCACGCCGCGCCCGGACACGGCGTTGAGATAAACCGCGAGCGTGGCGACCAGCGTCTTGCCTTCGCCGGTCTTCATCTCGGCAATCTTGCCCTCGTGCAAGATCATGCCGCCGATCAACTGCACGTCGAAATGGCGCTGGCCGATGGTGCGCTTGGCCGCCTCGCGCACAGTGGCGAAGGCCGGCACCAGGATGTCGTCGAGGGAAGCGCCCTCGGCGACCTGCTTCTTGAAAGTGTCGGTGCGTGCCCGCAACGCCTCGTCGGAGAGCGCTGCCAGCTCCGGCTCCAGCGCGTTGATCTCGGCCACCCGCGGCTGATAGCTGCGAATCCGCCGTTCATTGGCGGAGCCGAACAGCTTGCGGGCGACGGCGCCGATCATCGGCGAGCTCCTTATTAATTCTGGGCGCTTCTAACACGCCTCAACGGCCGGATTTTGCTTCCGGCGCTCCGGAAATGCGGCACTTTTCGGGCAAATTCGACGCGAACGCGCCTGCAAAGCTTAACCAGCCGAGGTCAGCGGAGAGATAGGAGGGGGTCGGTTTATTGTCAATTGGCGGCTTTCTATGGCCTTAACCGAGCCCGCTCACGCGGACGTTAAGACCTGCGCGCCTGTCGGCCATTGCAATGCCATGGTTGTTGGGCGACAAGTCCGCCGCCGTCCGCTTCTCTTGCGGACCATTCCATTCCCAAGGACAGCGCCATGACGATCTCGCTTTTCGCCCGCCGAGCCGGTTTCCTTGCCGCCGCGCTGGGGCTGCTGCTGGTGGCGGCCGGCCCAGTCGCAGCGCAGGACAAGGACCCGCTCCTCGCCACGGTCAACGGTACCGAGATCCACCAGAGCGACCTTGCCGTCGCCGAACAGGAGGCTGGCCAGCTTCCGCCGATGTCGCCGGACGCCAAGAAGGACTACCTGGTGCAGTTCATGACCGACATGATTCTGGTGTCGAAGGCGGCCGAGGCCAAGAAAATGGGCGACAACGCCGACTTCAAGCGCAAGGTCGTCTTTACCCGTAACAAGCTGCTGATGGAACAGCTGCTGACATCGGTCGGCAAGGAAGCGCTCACCGACGAGGCGACGCACAAGGTCTATGACGAAGCCGTCAATCAGATGGGCGAGCAGCAAGAGGTGCACGCCCGCCACATCCTGATCCGCGCCGCGCCGGGCGACGACAAGGCGAGCAAGGACGCCGAGGACAAGATCAAGGGGGTAATCGCGCGCTTGAAGAAGGGCGAGGATTTTACCAAACTCGCGGCCGAGGTCACCGAAGACCCTTCCGGCAAGGCCAATGGTGGCGATCTTGGCTATTTCAGCAAGGAACAGATGGTGCCGGAATTCTCCGATACTGCCTTCAAGCTGGACAAGGGCCAGATTTCCGAACCAGTGAAGACCCAGTTCGGCTGGCACGTGATTAAGGTCGAGGATAAGCGCGTGAAGCCCACGCCGAAGTTCGAAGAGGTCAAGCCGCAGATCGAGCAATATGTGACACGCAAGGCGCAGGCCGAGTTGGTGACCTCGCTGCGCACCAGCGCCAAGATCGAGAAGATGTACAAGACCGAACCACCGGCGGCTCCGGCCGAGCCAGCCAAGCCTGCCGAGCCTGAGAAGAAGTAAGGCCGATCGCATTCATCAAATGAATTCGTCATGGCCGGGCTTGTCCCGGCCATTGGCGTCTTTTATGCCGTTAGTCCAAAGTCGTGGATGCTCGGCACAAGGCCGGGCATGACGATGGAGAGTGTCTTGTCCACCGCCATTTCCCCCCTCGCCCCGCAACAGGTGCCGGACCTGCCGGCCATCGCCGGTGTGCGGATGGCCACGGCGGAAGCCGGCATCCGCTATGCCGGGCGCACCGACGTGCTGCTGGCGCTGTTCGATACCGGCACCAGCACGGCCGGCGTGTTCACCAAATCGAAATGCCCGTCGGCGCCGGTCGAATGGTGCCGGGCCCATCTCAAAGCCGGCAAAGCGCGCGCACTGGTGGTCAATTCCGGCAACGCCAATGCCTTCACCGGCAAGAGCGGTCGCGCCGCGACCTGGCTCACCGCCGAGATCGCCGCCAAGGCGGCCGGCTGCAAGCGCGCGGAAATTTTCCTCGCCTCCACCGGGGTGATCGGCGAGCCGCTCGATGCGTCAAAATTCGCGCCCGTCATGGCCGGCCTCGTCGCCCGTGCGCGAGCGGGCGATTTCCTCGCCGCGGCGCGCGCCATCATGACAACCGACACGTTTCCCAAAGTGGCGACCGCCAAGGCGCGCATTGGCAAGGCGACGGTCACCGTCAACGGCATCGCCAAGGGCGCCGGCATGATCGCGCCCGACATGGCGACCATGCTTTCTTTCGTTTTCACCGACGCCGCGATTGCGGCGCCCGCGCTGCAGGCACTGCTCAAGAACGGCGTCACCGATACCTTCAACGCCGTTACCATCGACGGCGACACCTCGACCTCCGACACGCTGATGCTGTTCGCCACCGGCCAGGCCGAAGGCTGCCCGCGCATCGCGCGCGCGGCCGATCCGCGCCTGAAGGATTTCAAGAAGGCGTTGCAACAGGTGCTGGCCAATCTGTCCGAGCAGATCGCGCGCGACGGCGAAGGCGCCCGTAAGCTGGTGGAGATCGTGGTGGAAGGCGCGGTGTCGAAGGCCTCGGCGCGCCGCATTGCCATGTCGATCGCCAATTCGCCGCTGGTGAAAACCGCCATCGCGGGCGAGGACGCCAATTGGGGTCGCGTCGTGATGGCGGTCGGCAAGGCCGGCGAGCCGGCCAACCGCGACAAGCTCTCGATCTGGTTCGGTGGCATCCGGGTCGCGCACAAGGGTGCGCGCGATCCGGCCTATGACGAGGCCGCGGTGAGCGCGGCGATGAAGAAGCCGGAGATCAGCCTGAAAGTCGCGCTCGGATTGGGCAAAGGCCGCGACCGCGTGCTCACCTGCGACCTGACCAAGGAATATATCGCCATCAATGGCGACTACCGCTCGTAAACCAAGGGTTAACCGTTGCGGAAGGGCCGGGGCACCTCGTCAATCGGCTGAATACCCCCTTAACCACGGCTGCCTATCGTCGAGGATGTAAAGCTGTGAGCAAAATCGTCCTTGTCGCCGCCTGCGCGCTCGTCGATGCCGACGGCCGCGTGCTCATCGCCCAGCGCCCCGCCGGCAAGCCGAAGGCAGGCTTGTGGGAATTTCCCGGCGGCAAGGTCGAGGATGGCGAAGTGCCGGAACAAAGTTTGATCCGGGAGTTGCAGGAGGAACTGGGCATCGTCGTCAATGAGGCCTGTCTCGCGCCGCTCACTTTCGCGAGCCATGCCTATCCCGACTTTCATCTCCTGATGCCGCTCTATGTCTGCCGGCGCTGGGAGGGACAAGTCACCGCAACCGAGGGGCAGAAGCTCGCCTGGGTGAAACCGAACCGGCTGCGGGATTACGAAATGCCTCCGGCGGACGTTCCGCTGATTTCGCACCTGATGACACTGTTGTGATTGTCGGCCCAACAACGACTGAACAGGACGCGTCCATGAGTAGGTCCCTAACGATGCGCAGCTTGCGCGATTTCGTCCGCAACGAGCGTGGCGCCACCGCCATCGAATACGCGCTGATCGCCTCCGGCATCGCCGCCGCCGTCATCGCCGTGGTCATGGCCATGGGCACGTCGCTGCAGGCGATGTATACGAGCGTCTCCCACGGCTTTAACTGACGACGGGCGTCAGGGCCGCGGCTTCTCGCCGGCCGGAATTTCCCGCGTGCCGAGCGCGTCGGCGAGCCGCTGCTTGGCCGAGCCCGGCTTGAGCGGCTTCTGCTGGCTCTCATGCGGCGCCCATCCCGACAGCCATGCGATCTCGAACGTCGCGCGCAGGCGTCCGTCGGCGTCGGCGAAGCGCGCGGCATAGATCTCGGCCATCCGTTGCAAGGTCGCACGCCTGAGCGGTGTGCGCCGGCGCTCGTTCAGCAAATTGGTCGCGCCCATGCGGCGCAAATCGCGCATTAAGTCAAAAACAGATTTGTAGCGCACCGTCAGGCGATCGGAATCGACCACCGGCAAAGCGAGCCCGGCGCGTTGCAGCAGCGCGCCCAGCTCGCGTATATCCGCGAAAGGCGCCACTCGGGGCGAAGTCCCCCCTTCAACCTCGCTTTCAGCTTGCGCGAAGGCTTCGCGTAACTCGGCTAGGCTGTCGCCGCCGATCAATGCCGCCAGCAGCAGGCCGTCCGGTTTCAGCGTGCGGCGGATCTGGATCAGCGTGCCGGGCAGATCATTCACAAACTGCAGCGCCAGCGCGGACACCACCAGATCAAGCGAGCCGTCGGCGAACGGCAAGGCCTCCTCGTCGGCGGCGACACGCAATGACGCATCGCGCGGCCCGGCCGCCGGCGCGGTCGAAACGATGGTCGCGACCTTGCCGCTTTCGGCCAGCACACGGCGCAGCGCATCGGTGGGAGTGCCGAGATCGACGGCACGCTCGAACTGGCGCAGCACCACGGCGAGCCGCTCGCCCAGCTCGGCGGCGACCCGGTCGATCAGGAAGGTCTCGACCCCAAGCGCGCGGGCGCGCTGCTGGCGCGCGCGCAGCAGGGAGCGGTCGAAGATGGTTGGGCCAGCCGACATCTGATACATTTGCAGCATGAACGAGCTTATCTCGGCAAGTGAGGCAAAGGCGCCCTCGCGGCTCACGCAATTCCGGGGCGGATTGCGGGCCGCGCTGCGCGTTGCCCTCGACTTGGCGCTGCCGCCGCTGTGCCCATCCTGCCGTGCGCCGCTCGGCGACGGGGTCGTCCTGTGCGCGTCGCCCTGAACGAAATTATTGCTGATCGAAACGCCCTACTGTGCTCGGCTCGGCATCCCGTTCACCTACGATCCCGCTCCCGGCCTGCTGTCGATGGAGGCGATCGCCGATCCGCCGGCCTATGACCGCGCGCGCCGCGGTGCGCTATGACGACATTACCCGCGCGCTGGTGCTTTTGTTCAAATATGGCGACCGGCTCGATCTTGCGCTTATGATGGGAAAGTGGATGGCGCGCGCCGGCCGCGAGCTGTTTAGCGAGGCCGACGCGCTGCTGCCGGTACCGCTGCATTGGCGCAGATTGTGGGCGCGGCGCTTTAATCAATCGGCGGCGCTCGCCGGGGCAATTTCGGACATAGCCGGCGTGCCGGTGCTGCACGGTGCGTTCAAGCGCGTGCGCGCCACGTCGCAGCAGGTCGGGCTGTCGAAAACCGAGCGGGCCGACAATGTGCAAGGCGCCTTCCGCGTGTCAGCCGACGAAAAGGTCCAAATGACCGGCCGCCGGCTGGTGCTAATCGACGACGTGCTTACCTCTGGGGCTACCGTCGATACCTGAACCCGCGCGCTGCTGCGGGCCGGCGCTGCCCATGTCGATGTACTGGTGTTCGCCCGGGTTGTCGCAGACGTACGCAGCCCCATATAACTGGGGCCGGATCGCCACAGAGCGCCCAAAGACCAGAATGCCCCTTATCGAAATCTATACCACCCGCTATTGCCCCTATTGCCACGCGGCCAAGGCCCTGCTGAAACGCAAGGGCGCCGAGTTCACCGAAATCGACCTCGGCCGCGAATGGGAGCGCCGCGACGAAATGATCGAGCGTGCGAATGGCGGCATGACCGTGCCGCAGATTTTTATAGGCAGCGTACATGTCGGCGGCAGCGACGAGCTGCACGCACTCGATGACGCCGGCAAGCTCGATCCCCTGCTCGCCGGCGATAAGGCCTCCGTATGACCGCCGGCACCTTCAAAGCCGCGATGATCCAGATGCGTTCGGGCCTGGCGCCCGCCGCCAATATCGACGCTGCCGTGCGCATGATCGGCGAGGCGAAGTCGGCCGGCGCCGATTACGTGCTGACGCCGGAAATGACCAACATCATGGAAGTCAAGCGCGAGCGGCTATTCGCCACCATCGTGGAGGAAGACGCCGACACCTCGCTCGCCACCTTGCGCGAGCTGGCGCGTAAGCTCGGGATTTATATCCATGTCGGTTCGCTGGCGATTAAGCTCACGCAAGACAAGGCGGCCAACCGCTCGTTCCTGATCGATCCAAGAGGCGAGATCGCCGCGCGCTACGACAAGATCCACATGTTCGACGTCGATCTCACCGGTGGCGAGAGCTATCGCGAGTCCAACAGCTACCGGCCGGGCGAACAAGCGGTGCTGGGCGATCTGCCGTGGGGCCGGCTCGGACTGACGATCTGTTACGACCTGCGGTTTCCGGCGCTCTACCGCGCCTTGGCCGAGGCCGGCGCCACCATACTCACGATCCCATCAGCGTTCACGCAGCAGACCGGCGAGGCGCACTGGCATGTGTTGATCTGCGCCCGCGCCATCGAGAATGGCTGCTTCGTATTCGCCGCCGCGCAAGCCGGCAAGCACGAGAGCGGTCGCGAGACCTTCGGCCATTCGCTGATCGTCGACCCCTGGGGTCGCGTCCTGGCGGAAGGTGGCAGCGACCCGGGGATGGTGATGGCCGAGGTCGATCTGGCGGAAGTGGCGAAAGCGCGCGCACGCATTCCCTCGCTGCAGCACGGCCGGCGTTTCGAGATCGTCGAGCCGATGGCGGAGCCGACCCACCTGCACGTGGTCAGGGGGGTCGAATGATTCGCTACTCACTGGTCTGCAACAAAGGCCACGACTTCGAAAGCTGGTTCCAGGATTCCGCAGCTTACGACAAGCAGGTCAAGCGCAAGCTTATCACCTGCCCGCATTGCGACTCGGCCAAGGTCGAAAAGGCGATCATGGCGCCGCGGCTGGCCGGCGCGCGCAAGCGTGAGATGATCGCCGAGCCGCCGGCAGCCGCGCCCGCACCCGAGAAAGCGTCGGTCGCGATGATCTCACCGCAGGAGAAAGAGTTACGCAGCAAGCTCAAGGAACTGCGCGAGCAACTCACCAAGAATGCCGACCATGTCGGGCCGAAATTCCCCGAGGAAGCGCGCAAGATGCATTACGGCGAGACCAAGCACCGTTCGATCTACGGCGAGGCCTCGCTCGAGGAAGCCAAGGCGCTGGCCGAGGAAGGCATTGAATTCCATCCGCTGCCGATCTTGCCAGACGAGCGGAATTAGCCCGCATTCAAGCGGGCTAGTACGCCCACACCAGTAGCGCGACGCCGATCACCACCAGCACGATCCCGACGCCTTCGCGCGCCGTGGTCGGCTGCTTGAAAACGAATTTCGAGATGGCTTGCGCGAACAGCACCTCAACCAGCGCCAGCGTGCGCACGCTTGCTGCCGTGGCGATGGCGAAGGCGAGGAACCAGAACTGCGAGGCAAGCGCGCCCATGAAGCCGGCGAACAGCGACGGCCGCCAAGCGCGCATGATATCGTGCAGCACTTTGGGGTCGCGCAGCCAGAGATAGAGCGACAAGAGCACTGCCTGCAGCACCAGCCCAACCGCTAGCGTGAAGGTCGCCGCCAGCACGAAATCCGGATGCTGGAGCGACAGAATCGCGCCGCGAAAGCCGATGGCAGACATCGCAAACAGCGCTCCGGAGAACAAGCCGATGACGGTCGAGCGCATGGTGCTGACCTCGCTGGCGCCGTGCTTGAGCGAAATGACGATCACGCCGATGGTAGCGATCAGGATCGCGGCTCCGCTCAACGGCGTGATTTTGTCGCCAAGGAAGATCAACCCGAACAGCGCCACCGATACCGGCTCGGTCTTGATGTAGGCGTAAGAGACCACGAACGAGCGCTGGCCCATCACTGAAAGCATGGTCGCGGTGGCGGCGATCTGAGTAAAAGCGCCGGCGAGGATCCACGGCCAGAACGCGAGCCCCGGACGCGGCAGGGGCGGGCCGATCGCCAGCAGCACGCCGAACAGAAACACCAGCGCGAACGGAAAGCCGAACAGGAAACGCACATGGGTGGCGCCGACCGTGCCGAGCGTGGCGGTCAGCTCGCGCTGCATGGCGTTGCGCGCGGTCTGCGCCGCCGCGGCGATCAGCGTAAAAGCGGCCCAGAGCATTGTGAGAGGTTTCCGATCGAACTGGGGAAATTCTGTATTTCTCCGTCACCCTGAGGCGCGAGCGAAGCGAGCCTCGAAGGGCGACGGCCCGGGCCGTTCATCCTTCGACGGCTTCGCTTCGCGAAGCCACCTCAGGATGACGGTGAAAGGATTACGCGGCGGCCAGTTCGGCGGCGGCGGGGAACTCTGTCACCGCGCCCTTTTCGTTGTCGATCAGCAGGAACAGATCGAAATAACGGATGGTCGGTGCTCCGCCGGTGCGCTTGATCACCGATTGCCGCCACCCCTCGTTATGGGCCTCCCGCGCAGCCTCGACCGATGGCCAGATATAGACTCCGGCGCCGGTCTTGCCGTTAAGCTCGAGCAGGAAATGCTTGCGCAGCAATTCCTTATTGGCGCGCCATTTCGGGATAACGTTACGCGCTTCCTCGGCCACCTGTTGGCGGCTCCAGCCTTTCGGCGAGTTGAATTCGACCAGTTCGAGGATCATGTGGATTTTTCCTTCGGTTTTGCCCGTTCGGCGACGAGCATGTAGTTCACATCCATGTCGGACGACAGCTGCCAGCGGTCGGCAAACGGATTGTAGATGACGCCGCGTTCGCCGATCACCTGCAAGCCGCCGCGCTCGAACGCCAGCTCGAGCTCGTTCGGGGTGACGAACTTGTTCCATTGATGGGTACCGCGCGGCAGCCAGCGCAGCACATATTCGGCGCCGACGATCGCCAAGGCGAAGCTCTTCAGCGTACGGTTCAAGGTCGCCGCGATCATCAGCCCGCCGGGCTTCACCATCGAGGCGCAGGTTGCCACGAAGGCGCCAATGTCGGCGACATGCTCGACCACTTCCATCGCCAGCACCACGTCGAAGCGCTCCTTGGCAGCGGCGAGATCCTCCGCCGTGGTGGCGCGGTAGTCGACGGCGACGCCGCTCTCCTGCGCATGCGCGCTCGCCACGGCGATGTTTTCCTCGGACGGATCGGCGCCGACCATCTGCGCGCCCAGCCGCGCCAAAGGTTCCGACAAAATGCCGCCGCCACAGCCGATATCGAGCATGCGCAGCCCTTTGAGGCAGTCGAGCTTCTTGGGGTCGCGCGCAAACCGCTCGGCGGCTTTATCGCGGATGTAAGCGAGCCGCACCGGATTGAACTTGTGCAGCGCCGCCATCGGCCCGTGCGCATCCCACCAATCGGCGGCGTGGCGCGAAAAGCGCTCGACTTCGGCATGGTCGACGGACGAATTCATGGTCAACGTCCCTGCGGCGGATGAACGCGCAGCATTTCGCCGGTATTGCTGGCAATCATCCAGCCGCGATCGCTGCGGTCGGTCACCCAGACCTCCCACTCGACCGCCTTGGCGGGATTGCCCGGCTTGGTGATATGGATGCCGTCGACGTGCCCACGCGGCATTTTCAGTGCCTGAATCGCCGCCGCCATCACCTTGGGCAGGATCGACCAATCCACTTCGTCGACCGAGAGCAGCGCAACCGGCATGCCGGGATTGGGCGTCTGAATGGAGTCGTCGCCGCTGTAGAGCATGCCGTTGAGATTCCATTTCCATTCGCCGACCTTGCCGGGATAGGTCGGGCTCGCGCCGGTGAACCAGAGATGGCGATCGCTGAAATTGAAGCGCCGGATCGTCGGCCCGGGACCGAGCGTGGCGCGGATTTCGGCGATGGCGTCTGCGAGTGGCTTGCCGCCCTTGTACATATCGAGGTTTTGCGCGCGCTGCGTGCCGTCGAAATTCCCACCGGTGACGGCGCCCTTGGCATTGGCATAGATCGACGCCGATTCGCGGCCGCTGCGCACATCTAGTGTCCAGCGTACCTCGCCGCTCGACGGCGACGGGATGAGAAAAATCCGGCGCTGGATATTTACCTTGGTGACGCGCGCCGGATCTTGCAGACCCGCGCGTTCGACTGCGGCTTGCGCGAGTTCCGGCCAGGCGGAAAAATCGATTTCAGAAAGATTGAATAGATTTTCCTCGAGCTTGGGATTGATCAACGTAGGTTCCACCGGGCTCGGACCGCTGGTTCCTTCCCCGCTAATGATATTGCGGTACGTATAGTGATAGTGCGTCCAGGCATCGATGTGAGTGGGCGACGCCGGATCCTGCAAATGGATGGTGAAATCGCCATCGTCGACATCGATGCGGAAGGCGCGTGTGCGCTGCCCGATCAGTGTCTGCAGCGCCGCCACCGCCTCCTTGAACGACTGCTCGGTGAGCATCGATTCCGGCGCGCCCATCTTGCACGAGCCCAGCAGTGCCACGAACAGAACGAGGCCGACCGGCCGCAAAAGATATGATCTCGTCGCGTGCATTCAGCGCGCCGTCACGTGGTTGCGGAAATCGAGTGGGGCGCCGATGCCGTGCAGCGGCTCGATACCCTCGCCGGTACCGCGAATGATAATGTCGCCGTAGTTCAGCAGACGGCCAAAAACCGATTGGTCGACATCGACGCTTTCAACCTTGTCCATATTCATTTCGACCGTGTGCCGCTTGATCAAACCACATTTGTATACGATGCGCCGGTTAGTCACGTCGATCTCGGTGGTCCAGCGCCTGAACCAGCCCGAAACGAACGCAACCCCGGCGCCCAGCCAGCAGGCGATGGAGAAAATCAGCCAACTCAGGCCGATCGGGCCGCTTTTCGCTTGCGTGAGCACGGCCAATGCGACCAGTTCCAGGATCATGGCCGGAAGATAGATGACCCAATGAATCTTGCCCGAGTAGACCAGCGTCTCGCCCGGCTGCAGAATTCGCTCGATATATCGCATCGCCAGCACCCGAAAGATTAACGCGAACGAGGCTTACAAGGCCCATAAAGTTGCAGTCTCGGCACCCCGCCGGTATGTATACGCGCCTTTTGCGGCCGGCACAGCCGGCCGCTTGTTAGCGTCTTTTGGCGCGTACGGGAACGTCATGGCTCGCCTGGTTATGAAATTCGGCGGAACGTCGGTCGCCGATCTCGACCGCATCCGCAACGTGGCCCGCCACGTCAAGCGCGAGGTCGACGCCGGCCATGACGTGGCCGTCGTGGTATCCGCCATGTCAGGCGTGACCAACCAGCTGGTCGAGTGGTGCCGGCAAGCCGCCATGTTGCATGACGCGCGCGAATACGACGCGGTTGTCGCCACCGGCGAGCAGGTCACCGCCGGGCTCTTGGCCATCGTGCTGGTAGGCATGGGTGTCAATGCGCGCTCCTGGCAGGGCTGGCAATTGCCGATCTTGACCGACAACGCGCATGGCGCGGCGCGCATTCTGGAGGTGAACGGCGCCGAGCTGATCCGCCGCTTCAAGGAGATGAGCCAGGTCGCGGTGATCTCCGGTTTCCAGGGCCTGCATAAGGAGACCGGCCGCATCACCACGCTCGGCCGCGGCGGCTCCGATACCTCGGCGGTGGCGATCGCCGCCGCCATCGGCGCCGAGCGCTGCGACATCTATACCGACGTGGATGGCGTCTACACCACCGATCCGCGCGTGGTGCCGAAGGCGCACCGTATGGCCAAGATCGCCTACGAGGAAATGCTCGAGCTCGCCTCGCTCGGCGCTAAAGTTATGCAGGTGCGCTCGGTCGAGCTCGGCATGGTGCATAATGTACGCATCTTCGTACGCTCGAGCTTCGAAAAGCCGGAGGACATCGATTCCTCCAAGGCGCCGTCCGGCACACTCATTTGCGACGAGGGAGACATCGTGGAACAGCAAATCGTCACCGGCATCGCCTTCTCCAAGGACGAGGCGCAGATCTCAATCCGCCGCGTGCAAGACAAGCCCGGGGTCGCCGCCGCGATCTTCGGCCCGCTCGCCGACGCCAGCATTAATGTCGACATGATCGTGCAGAACGTCTCGGCCGATGGCGCCACCACCGACCTCACCTTCACCGTGCCGTCGGCCGACTACGAGCGCGCCGGGGTCACCATTGAGAAGGCCAAGGGCTCGATCGGCTATGAACGGATGGACGGGGCCACCGACGTCGCCAAGGTATCGGTGATCGGCATCGGCATGCGCAGCCATGCCGGCGTCGCCGCCCAGGCGTTCAAGGCGCTGGCCGAGAAGAAGATCAACATCCTCGCCATCACCACCTCGGAGATCAAGTTCTCGGTGCTGATCAAGGCTTCACAGACCGACCTGGCGGTGCGCACCCTGCATACGCTGTACGGGCTGGATAAGGCTTGAGCCGCTGTGCGCTCCGCTGCACCGCAGCGCATTTCCGACTAATAAACCGGAGCTGCCGGTTTGGCTTGCCCCTTGCATAGGCCATTGGCTATAGCCTGAGCAAAGTCGCCGTGGGTTCCGGGGCCCGCGGTCGCTATTCGTACATGATTGGGCCGTAAACGGGGCTGCGGCCCGAGCCGCGGCTGAAGGACCTCGACAATGCGTGGCGCGCTTGGCGGTCCGCGCGTGCTGTTACGCCGGCTTCGCGAAGTGATGGCGGAGCCGGTCAGCGCGCAGGAACGCCTCGACAAGATAGTGGTGCTGATCGCCGCCAACATGGTGGCGGAGGTGTGCTCTGTCTACGTCTTGCGCGTAGACGGAACCCTCGAGCTATACGCTACCGAGGGCTTGAAGCGCGAAGCGGTCCACCAGACCGTGCTGAAGGCCGACGAAGGCCTGGTCGGCCTGGTCGCCAGCGAGGCCAATCCGATCAACCTGTCGGACGCGCAGGCACACCCGGCGTTCTCGTTCCGCCCGGAAACCGGCGAAGAAATCTACCACTCGTTCCTTGGCGTACCGGTGCTGCGCGCGGGTAACACGCTCGGCGTGCTGGTGGTGCAGAACCGCGCGCGCCGCACATACACCGAGGAGGAAGAAGAGGCGCTGCAGACCACGGCGATGGTACTCGCCGAGATGATCGCCTCCGGCGAACTGTCCGCGATCGCCCGCCCCGGTGCCGAGCCGGTCGCGCGCCACGCGATCAAATTTTCAGGCACCGCGCTGTCCGATGGCATCGCGCTCGGCCATGTGGTGTTGCACGAGCCGCGCGTGGTCATCACCAATGTCATTGCCGACGATGTGCCGAAGGAACTCAAGCGGCTGGACGCGGCCATCGCCACGTTTCGCGCCGATCTCGATCGCCTGCTCGAGCACGGCGAGGTGGCCGACGGCGGCGAGCATCGCGAGGTGCTCGAAGCCTACCGCATGTTCGGCTACGACCAGGGCTGGCTGCACAAGATGAGCGAGGCGGTGATGACCGGTCTCACCGCCGAGGCCGGCGTCGAGCGCGTGCAGTCCGACACCCGCGCGCGCATGCTGCGCGCGTCCGATCCCTATTTGCGCGACCGTCTGCACGATCTCGACGATCTCGCCAACCGGCTGATGCGCGTGCTGATGGGGCAGGATCACGCGCCCTCGCGCGAGAAACTGCCGGAGAACGCAATCCTGGTTGCGCGCTCGATGGGCCCGGCGGCGCTGCTCGATTATGACCGCAAAAGACTGCGCGGCCTGGTGCTGGAGGAAGGCGGACCCACCTCGCATGTCTCGATCGTGGCACGCGCGCTCGGCATTCCCACGGTCGGCGAGATCGCCAACGCCACCGGCCTGGTCGAGCCGGGCGACGCCATCATCGTCGACGGCACCACCGGCGACGTGCATATGCGACCGCCGGCCGACATCGCAAGCGCCTATGGCGAGCGGGTGAAGTTGCGGGCCAGGCGCCAGGCGCAATATCGCGCGCTGCGCGACAAGCCTTGCGTCACCAAGGACGGCCATAAGTTTGCGCTGATGATCAATGCGGGTCTTACCATCGACCTGCCGCATCTCGACGAGACCGGCGCCGCCGGCATCGGCCTGTTCCGCACCGAATTGCAGTTCATGGTCGCCGATACGCTGCCACGCACTAACGAGCAGCTCGCGCTTTATCACACCGTGCTCGATGCCGCCGGCAAGCGCCCGGTGACCTTCCGCACCCTCGACATCGGTGGCGACAAGGTACTACCGTATCTCCGCAATATTGAGGAGGAGAATCCGGCGCTCGGCTGGCGCGCCATCCGGCTCGGCCTCGACCGGCCCGGCCTGTTGCGCAGCCAGGTGCGCGCGCTGCTGCGCGCCGCCGGCGGGCGCGAATTGCGCCTGATGTTCCCAATGATCGCCATGGTGGAGGAGTTCGACAAGGCCAAGTCCCTGGTCGAGGTCGAGCTGACGCATCTGCGCCGTCACGGCCACCCACTGCCCGAGCGGGTGCAGATCGGCACCATGCTGGAAGTGCCTGCGCTGCTGTTCCAGCTCGACGAATTACTGGAGCGGGTCGATTTCCTCTCGGTCGGCTCCAACGACCTGATGCAATTCCTTTATGCCGCCGACCGCGGCAATGCCCGGGTGTCGCAGCGCTTCGATCCGCTGTCGGCGCCGGTGCTGCGCGCGCTCAAGGGCATCGCCGACAAGGGCCGCAAGCACGGCAAGCCGGTGGCACTGTGCGGCGAACTCGCCTCGCAGCCGATCGGCGCGCTGGCGCTAGCAATCCTCGGCTACCGCTCGCTGTCGCTGTCGCCTTCGGCGGTCGGCCCGGTCAAGGCGCTGCTGCTCGATCTCGATTGCCGCAAGGGCGAGACCGCCATCCTGCCGTTCCTCGAGCAACCAGTCGGCAGCGTGTCCATCCGCCACAAGCTCGAGGGCTTCGCGGCGGCCGAGGGGCTGCAACTTTGATCGCGCTCCCGCAAAACCGGCTCGATGCCCTGCTCGCCCGCCACGAACTGGTGGAAAGCGAGCTCGCGACTAATTTGAGCCGCGACGATTACGTCAAGCTTTCGCGAGAATTCTCCGAGCTCGGTCCCGTGATCGAGGCGATCAAGGCATATCGCGCCGTCACCGCCGAGATTGCTGATCTCGATGCGCTCGCTGCCGACGCAGCGACCGATGCCGAGATGCGCAAGCTGGCGGACGCCGAGAAGCCAGCGCTGCAGGCGCGCAGGGACAAGCTCGAACATCAGATCCAACTTGCGCTGATCCCGAAAGACGCGATGGACGACCACGACGCCATCCTGGAAATCCGCGCCGGCACCGGAGGCGACGAGGCCGCTCTGTTCGCCGGCGATCTGTTCCGCATGTACGAACGCTACGCCGCTCAGCAGGGCTGGAAGACGGAAATCCTGTCGATCAGCGAGGGCACCAAGGGCGGGTTCAAGGAAATCGTCGCCGAGGTGCATGGCCGCGGCGTGTTTGCCAAGCTTAAATTCGAATCCGGCGTACACCGCGTGCAGCGCGTGCCCGACACCGAGGCCTCCGGCCGCATCCACACTTCGGCCGCTACCGTCGCGGTGTTGCCCGAGGTGGAAGAGGTGGATATCAAGATCAACGAAGACGATTTGAAGATCGATACCATGCGCGCGCAGGGCGCCGGCGGCCAGCACGTCAACAAGACCGAATCCGCCATCCGCATCACCCATCTGCCGAGCGGCATTGTGGTGTTCGTGCAGGAAGAACGCTCGCAGCACAAGAACAAGGCCAAGGCGATGACCATGCTGCGCGCTAAACTCTACGACCAGCAGCGCAGCAAGCTCGACGCCGCGCGCGCCGCCGAGCGGCGCGGCCAGATCGGCTCCGGCGACCGCTCGGAACGCATCCGCACCTATAATTTTCCGCAAGGCCGCATCACCGACCACCGCATCAATCTGACGCTGCACAAACTGCCGCAAGTGATGGAAGGCGAGGCCTTGCACGAGGTCATCGATGCGCTGGTGACCGAGCATCAGGCCGAGCTGCTGGCGGCCGAGGGCGCGACGTGATGCTCGCCGTCATGCGGACCATCGCGGCGGCGCGGCATGCGCTGGCCGAGAAGTTTCGCCAAGTGGGAATCGACTCCGCCGACGCCGATGCGCGCCTGCTGATGGCGCATGCGCTTGGCATCGATCGCGCTGAGCTGATCGCGAACGGAGAACGCGCGCTTAACCTGGACGAAATGAAGGCGATCGACGCGCTGGGCGAGCGCCGGCTCAAGCGCGAACCGGTGGCGCGCATTTTCGGACGCAAGGAATTCTGGAGCCTGAATCTGCAAGTCAGCCCGGCCGTGCTGGTGCCGCGGCCGGAAACCGAAACCGTGATCGAAGCCGCACTCGACGCGGTTATGCGCGACGATTTGCGCATGGAGCGCTTACGCATTCTCGACATCGGCACCGGATCGGGCGCGCTGCTGCTGGCGCTGCTCAGCGAACTGCCCAACGCGGTGGGCACCGGCACCGATATCAGCGCGGTTGCCTTGGAGGTGGCGCGCGCGAATGCCGAGCACAACGATCTTGCCGGCCGCTGCAACTTCGTCGCCTGCGATATCGCCGCCGGCCTGCAGGGTACGTTTGATCTCATCGTCTCGAACCCGCCCTATGTGGCGCGCAGCGACATTGCATCGCTCGCACCGGAGGTGCGCGGCTACGACCCGGCGCTTGCACTCGACGGAGGCCCCGACGGCCTGGATGGTTACCGCGCCATCGCCGCGGACGCTCGCCGCCTGCTGGCACCGGGCGGCCGCTTGATCGTGGAGTTGGGAATGGGCCAGGAACCGGCGGTCTGCGCGCTGTTTACCACAGCGGGATTGACGATCGCGGCCGCACGCGACGATTTGGCCGGAATTCCGCGCGCGTTGAGCGCGACCGTCGCGCCATAACCATGTCGTATTTCGATCCGGTAAAAAGCGCAGATTGCCGTTGCAGGCAAAAAAACCACTTGGAATGTGACGCGGAAACGACTAGCTTCCGTTCAGGAATCGACCCGAGCGGGTTGCATCGCCAGGAACCCCGGAGCAAGCGGCTCTGTGCGGCGGCGGCGCAAGTCCGATGAAATTGGCCGATGACGAACAGCCGTCTTTCAGAAGACGGCAAACGAAATCGCCAGATACGGGTTCGAACGCTTCACCGGTTGGTCGCATTAGATTTTTAAACCTTGGCGATGCGCGTAACGAGAGGTTGGCAACGCCGCGACAGGATCGCGGCCATGGGGTTGCTGCGGCTATCGCGATAAAGATCGCAAATGTTCGAGCATTCACGTAGGAAATCGGCGCCGGCCATGGCCACGCAGCGAGATGCGCATGAACTAGAGATTGGTATGGACTTGAGACTGGTAGGGACTTGCAAGTTCGGTGCAACGGTTGGCGGCGCATGCCGCGGTGAGGCGAAAGGTCAGCGAAAAGGCATATCATGAGAAACGGTCAGAAACGCATGCGGGGACGTAACAACAACCCGCACCGCAAAAGCCAAAATCCGCTGACGCGGGTCTACGAGTCGAACGGGCCCGACGTGAAGATCCGCGGCACCGCCTCGCACATCGCTGAGAAATACATCCAGCTCGCGCGCGATTCGCAGAGCTCCGGCGATCCGGTGGCGGCCGAGAATTACTATCAGCACGCCGAGCATTATTTCCGCCTGATCGCCGCCGCGCAGGAACAATTTCGCCAGCAGAACCCCTATTACAATGCGCAGCCGCAAACGGGCCAAAGCGGAGCGCAAGGCGCGGCTGACGACAACTACGACGACGACGATGACGGCCAGCCTTTCATGGGTCAGAACGAGCCAAGCTACGCGCCGCAGCCGCCAGCGCCGCAGGCGCAGCCCTTTCTGCCGCGCGACGCGCAGCCGTTCCCGCCGCGCGATCAGCAGCAGCACCGCCCGCAACATCAGCCGCAGCAGCAGCCTTATGCGCAGCCTTCGGTTCAGGGCGGCAATGTCGCCGTCCCGGACCCGAACGCGTTGCCGGCCTTCATCACCGGCGGCGGCCAGCCGCAACCAAATGCCGCCCCGAACGCCAATCAGGGCTACGGGCAGAACGGTCATGAGCAGGGCGACCGCCAGGATCGCTTCGGGCATCGCCGGCGCCGGCGTCATCGCGGCGGCGGCTACCGCCCGGACCGTCCGGATAATTTCGGCAATACCAATCCGCAGGGCGCGGCGCCTCAGCCGATCCCGGGCGATGGCGGCGACGAGCCGCCGCGTCAACCGGATTGAACTGAGCCACGTGCCCGGATGCGGCGTAGCACGAAGTGTTGCACCGCTGATCCGTGGTCTTACCAAATTCCGAACTTGTAACGATCCCGGGTCTGCAGCGCACCGTTCGCTTTGCTCACGCTGCGCTGCGCCCGGGAAACGGGCGCAATCACGTCCCCGGCGACGGCGCCAGCGCCGGCTCAAGCGCCGGCACCAGCCGTCGTTTGACGCGGCGCGCGGGGATCGCTCGGTAGACCTGCTTGGTCGCTTCCACCATGTGCACGCCGGCGAACGGCGCCGACAGCGTCGAACCGGTGCGCTCCCACGCCACCGCCGAACGCAGGAACCAGCCGCGCGCGATCGGCGGCACGTAGAGCGCCTCGCTCCATCCGGTCGGCGTGAACCAGGTCTCGCGCAACAGCTGATTGATCTGCGAGCGCGAATAGGGCCGGCCATGACCAAAGGGAGTCGTGTCCATGCGCGCCCACAGGCCGCGCCGATTCGGCACCACCACCAGCAACCGCCCGCCCGCCGCCAACACACGCCAGACCTCGCGCAGCAGCGCGGCCGGATCGTTGGTCATTTCCAGCGCGTGCACCAGGATCACGCGATCGATTACGTTATCGGGGAGTGGCAGTTCGTTCTCGTCCACCAGCGCCGAAAGCGCCGGCCGCGCGGTCGGCCATTTCACCACGCCCTGTCCGGCCGGCATGAAGGCGAGGCAGCGTTCGGCCTCCTCGCGAAACAGGCCGAGATAGGGCGTGGCATAGCCGACGCCGAGCACACGCTGGCCAGCGGTATCCTTCCACAGTCCGCGAATGCCGCGGCCGACGAAGCGGCGGGCCACCACGCCCAGGCGCTGGCCGTAGAAATTGCGCAGGTCAACGACATCGATCGACATGGCCTAAAACTATCATGAAATGCCGGGCCGCGTCGCCTGGGATGAAAGCAAGGGTGCGAGACAATTCATCCGCATGCTACGGTTAACGCCACACCCTGACCGACGAGGACTGCCATGCCCGCGGAAACCCGCCTGTTTCTCTGCCTGAAGGACAATTACGGGGTGCTGCTGCATGACCCGGAAAGTGGGGCCACCGCCTCCATCGACGCGCCCGAGGCGGTGCCGATCGAGGCCGCGCTCAAGGCCACCGGCTGGAAGCTCACCGACATTCTGGTCACCCACCATCATGCCGACCACACCAGCGGCATCCTGGCGCTGAAGGAGAAATACAAATGCCGCGTGGTGGCGCCGGCGGCGGAAGCGGAGACGATACCGGCGGTGGACCTGACCGTACGCGAGGGCGACAAAGTGGCGATCGGGAAATTGTCGGGCCGTGTGATCGAGACGCCGGGCCACACCAATGGCCACGTCAGCTACTGGTTCCACGCCGACAAACTCGCCTTCGTCGGCGATACGCTGTTCTCGATCGGCTGCGGTCGCGTGATCGAGGGCACGCCCGGCATGATGTGGCGCTCGCTGGTGAAGCTGCGCGATCTGCCGGACGACACCGAGATTTATTGCGGCCACGAATACACCGCCATGAATATCCGCTTCGCGCGCACCATCGAGCCGGACAATCCGGTGCTGGCGGCGCGTGAGGCGCAGGTGGCGCAGCAGATCGCGCAAGGCGAACCGACGATTCCGGTCACCATCGGCGACGAGAAACTGGCCAACCCATTCCTGCGCGCCGATCTGCCGGAGGTCGCGGCCGGCATCGGCATGACCGGCAAAGCGGCGGCGCAGGTGTTTGCCGAAATCCGCGCGCGCAAGAACAAATTTTGACGGTCATCACAGACCAGAACGCCAAAGGCTCCGTCAGCGGCGAATGGCTCGCGAGCGCGGCCTTGCTTGGGTTCGTGCTCGTGATCGGGCTTGCGACCGTGCACGACGTCGGCATTACAATCGATGAATTCCTTTTTGATGGTTACGGACCGATGTCGCTGGCCTGGTATTTGAGCTTGGGTGTCGACCGCGCGCTGACCGACCACTTCGGCACTTGATTTTATGGGCCATGGTTCCAGATCGTCACAGCGGTCGCACAATCATTTCATGCCGCTGACGATTTCGACGTGCGTCACGCGCTGACTTTTGTTGTCGGCCTCAGCGGGCTTGCCGCCGTCGTCCCCATCGGACGCATGACCATCGGACCATGGGCGGGTTATGTCGCGCTGGCACTCTGCCTACTGACCGGAAATCTCTATGGCCATCTT
>DATISB010000001.1:0-1769 GCA_035469145.1 Pseudolabrys sp. | reverse complement strand
CCGCCGCGTGCCGGGCTCGCCGGCAGTGGCGCCGATTGAGCCGGCGTGAGCGCGTTATCCTGAACTTGGATGCCAGAGTGGCTGGTAGCCGCGCGACAGCACGGTGAGGATCGACGGCGGCGTGAGCACACCAACTTGCGTGCTGCGCGGGCGCTGCTGCGCGCGGCCATAGCCCGACGGAGTCCAGCGCAGCAAACGGTTGCCTCGCACGGCGAAGGCGCCGCCGCCAAACGTGATCATGACGCCGTCGGGAAGCGTATCGATTGCGCGCTGGTGACTGCGCTTGGCCTTGCCGACGAGACGCTCAGCGTGCAACACCGCGTCCATCGCGGCGGCGCGGGCGCGCGGCTTGCCGCGCGAGAACAGCGCGGCGAATCGTTCCGCCTGCTTGCGCCGGCATTCGAAGCAGGGCCGGTGACCGGCGGCGAGCGCGGTCACCTCGTCGAGAAAAAACAGTTCGCTATAGCTGTCGCCCCACACGTTGCGGTGGCGATTGTTGAATTCGAGAAGGCAGTAGATCCACTGCTTCGACGCCCAGCGCCGCGCGCCAAGCTTGCGGTACTCATCATGCAATCGCCCGCCGCGATTGCCCATGAGCAATCCGCGTGCCGGATCGGCAAACAAGCTGCCAAAGGGATCAACGCGGTTTTGCAGGGGCATCAGAGATCAAAAAAAGGTGGCCGGGATACGTACTACCCGGCCACCATATCCGTTCCAGGAAGGACCCGATTACCCGGAAAGGAAGACTGAATAAAACCGATGCGGGCGCCCGCGCTTTGATCGAAATCAATCAAAACTGATCTGTGAATAAGCCACGGACGGCCCTCATGAAAACACCCGCCGAATGGGCGGGCGTTCGCTGCATGTGATGGAAAGCCTCAGCCCTGCGGCTGCGGCGCGACCTCGCCGGTCGGCGCGTCGGGGCGCGGGCGCTGCTTGCCGGCCGGCGGCACAGCGGAGGAGCGCGGCGTGGTCGGCTCGATCACCGATTCGCGTACCGGCCGTTTGCCCTTGATCAGATCCTTGATCTCGTCGCCGGTCAGCATCTCGAACTCGAGCAGGCCCTTGGCCAGAATTTCGAGGTCGGCGCGCTTGTCGGTGAGGATCTGCGTGGCTTCGGAATAGCCGGCCTCGACCAGCTTGCGAACCTCGGCATCGATCGTTTGCGCGGTCGCTTCCGAGATGTTCTGCTGGCGCGACACCTGATAGCCGAGGAACACCTCGTCCTGGTTCTCGCCATAGGCCACGGTGCCGAGTTTGTCGGACAGGCCCCAGCGCGTGACCATCAGGCGGGCGAGCTTGGTCGCCTGCTCGATGTCGGAAGCCGCACCGGAGGTCACCTTTTCCTGGCCGAACACCATTTCCTCGGCGACGCGCCCGCCCATCATGATGGCGAGGCGCGAGGTCATCTGCTCGCGGCTCATCGACAGCTTGTCGCGCTCCGGCAATTGCATGACCATGCCGAGCGCGCGGCCGCGCGGGATAATGGTGGCCTTGTGCACCGGATCGGTGGCCTTGACGTTGAGCGCGACGATGGCGTGGCCGCCTTCGTGATAGGCGGTGAGCATCTTCTCCTCGTCGGTCATCACCAGCGACTTGCGCTCGGCGCCCATCATCACCTTGTCCTTGGCATCCTCGAACTCGGCTTGCGTCACCATGCGCTTGTTGCGGCGCGCGGCCATCAAGGCCGCCTCGTTGACTAGATTGGCCAGATCGGCGCCGGAGAAGCCGGGCGTTCCGCGCGCGGTGGTTTTCAGGTTGACGTCCGG